>CAYIAU010000024.1:2773-9175 GCA_964361465.1 Candidatus Woesearchaeota archaeon | reverse complement strand
GCTACGTTGCAAACAACTAGCACTACTTAAGCACAAATTTATTTTTATTTTTTTCTTTTCTATTTTTCTTTATTTTTTTGTTAGAGTAAGATTTTTATAGTGGATAAGAGACAATCTTAAATGAGAAGGATAGAGACTAAAGAAGTTAGAGAGAAAAGAAGAAAGAGAAACATTGCGATAATGAGTATTTTTATGCTGGTAATTCTTGTTTCTGGAACAGTTGGTTTTGCTTATTCTTTTTACGGAGCTGGGACGGATAGTGCTTCTGCTGGTGGGAATAAAAAGGTTAAAGAAGGAGAAGTTGGATATGACGACTCTGTGGGGAGATATTTTTTAAGATTTAGCGGAAGAGATATTTATTTCTTTAATTCGCCTGATGCTGTTAAAGAAGTTCCAATAGATGCTCAAGTAGTACTGAATGATTATGCTGGAAGGCCTCTTTATATTGATGCTGAAAAAGATATTATAGCTGATGAAATCAGCTCAACTCTCGGACTTGTTTCTTCTACTGCACGAAGGGCTTGTTATGGAGAGTGTGATAAGGACTTGCCTGAGAAGGATTGCAGTAGCAACTTGATAATTGTCAAGGAGTCTGAAGAAGAAAAGGTTTATCAGGAAGAGAGATGCGTCTTCATAGAGGGGAAGATGAGAACTGTTGATGCGTTTTTATACAAAGTTTTTGGAGTTAATTCTGTATAGTGAGGAATATAAAAGCTTAAATGAAAGAGATTGAAGGTAATAAAATGGAAGAAGAGAAAGAAGAGCTGAGAAAGCGCATTGTTGGCAAGGAGATTTATTGGGTGATTGGCTCAATGGCTGTATTGGTGTTGATTTTTGTTGTGGTTTCGTTAGTGCTACAAAGCTTCAACAAGTTTGAGTATGAAGGACTTACTTTTACTAAAGAGAGATTTGGCGAGATACCTGTTTATCATTATTATTATTATCTTGAAAATCACATTACAGGAAGTGTTATTGCAAAATATAATTTGTATTTGAGAATTGATCCTAGGAAGAACGACGTGCCTGTTGATGGAGAGATAGAGTTCATACATGGGGAATACACTTTTGTGAGCATTGACGGCGAGGGATTGACTGAGTGCGAGGAGAATAGCGTTGCTATTGCTAGTTTATCAGGATTTCTTAATGACAATGACTTGCGCCCGAAGGGGGCTGTTCCAGACAAGGAGCTGGCAAGGGAGCTTAAAGTCAAGTATGCTACTTGTGAGGAGCATAGTGAAGGGGTTGTGATAATGGTTCAGGAAGGAAATGAGACTAAGATAACAAGAAATGGGGAGAGTTGTTATGTTATGGAAATTGCGAACTGCGAGATGATTAAGGCGGTTGAGAAGTTTGAGCTTCAGACTTTGCTGGATGCTAGGAAGAGGGCTGGGATTTAGATTTTCTTAAAAGGATATAGAAAAGAATAATTATTAAAGACAAAAGTATCAAGAGCATTGTAATCAAAGAAAGATTTTGTTCTATCAAAGCTTGGTTTTCGCCGAAGAGGAAGCCGAGGTAGATTAGGATGGCTGCCCAAACGCCTGCGCCAAGAGAGGTAAAGAGAGAGAACTTGAGCAGATTCATTCTTGAGAAGCCGGCGGGGAGAGAGATGAGCTGTCTTATTACAGGGATTAGTCTGCCAATGAAGGTTGTTATCTCGCCGTGTTTGGAGAAGAATAACTCTGATTTGAGTATTGAGTTTTTGTTTAAGAAGAGTATTTTTCCATATTTGAATACGAGCTTGTTTACCGCGGCTCTGCCGAGATAGAGGGCTAGGAAATAATTTATGAATGCGCCTGCGAGAGAACCGGCGAGCGCAGCTAGGAAGACGAGAGAGGCGAGCATTTCGCCTTTTTGGACTAAAACTCCTGCTGGTATGAGGACGACTTCGCTTGGGAAGGGGATGAAGGAAGATTCTATTGTCATCAAGATGAAAATTCCGAAGTAGCTGAGAGAGCTGATTGTGCTGACTAGGAAGTCAACTGCTTGAGTGAATAGTTGTATTGATAAGGTCATTTTATTTCTTTGAAGATGTTTTTCAAGTCTGAATAGATGGGAATTGAGTTTATCTTAAAGAGGAAGATGTTGGTAAACCAGAGCGCCACGACGAAGAGAGTTGAGCCGAGATACCAGACTATGTTGTGTGAGATGTCAAAATATTGCGAGCCCTGGAGAGCGAGAGAGGCGAAGAGGACGATTCTGATTATGTTTAATATAAGGAAAGAGCTGAAAAGGAAAAGCAAGCTCTTGAGCCGCTTCTTCATTTTCATTGGTGTTGAGAGATTTAAAATTAGGAGCAAGTAGTAGGCGGCGCCGGCTATGCAAGCTGGGATGAGTTCTATGTAAATGCTTCTGAGGAATATGACATTTCCTTCCAGGAGAGTTGCGCCGTAGATGGCGTTCAAGGCGTAAAAAGAGGCGTATAAAGTGAGGGGCGTGAATATGAAATAGAAAAGAAATAAATTTGGTATTGCGAGAGCTATGAGGAGCAAGTAGCGCACGAGCAGAGAATAGACCTCTTTTGATTTCATTGATAATTTAAGGGGAAGAGGTTTAAAAGATTTTAGTAAAAATCTTTAACCTTCGCTTGTAGAGGACAAGCTTCAGATTAAAAAAGCTGTTAATAATTATCTTTGCGAGATTCTTACTGCGATTATGATTATCAAGACTATCAAGACGACGTTGATTATCCCTATGACCCAGATTAGAGTGTTGTCGCCGAAGTTGAATCCTGTGCCTGCAGCGCCTGTGCCTAGTGTGACTTCAACTGCTATCGGTTCCACTTGCTCTCCTGAGCGGGCTTCTACAAAGAATGAATTCTCGCCTGAAGCGTCTGAATCTACATTGAAGCTTAAAGTTATGTCTCTGCTTTCTCCTGATTCCAAGGTAAGCAGTCTTGTTGAGATTGAGTTTAGTAAAGCCCATGACTCAAAGTCTGTTGCGTCTATGATGAAGCTTGCTGTTTCATTTTGCAAGTTTGTTATTCTCGCATTAACAATTAGCTCTTGTCCTGCTATTGCGTCTGAGCCTAACTGGGCAGTGATTGCTGCAATTCTGCCAGACGTGCCTGTTCCTGGAGTTGGAGCTCCTTGCGAGCAGCCTAAGACGTTAAGGACAACTCTTGTTGACTCGTCTAGAGATTCTCTATAATCATTTGAGCTTGATCTGAAGTCGTAGTCAGCTGATAATTCTAAGATGTATCCTTGGTCTTTAAGTTCTTGTGGCACAAGGAATGTGAAGCTGACTCTTTCTTTGTCTCCTTCGTTTAGGTCTTCTCTTATTTCTCTTTCAAGAGCGAGGTTCATCTCTGTGTTTTTTAATGTTATCAAGACTTGGTCTTGGTCTTCGTCGCCGACGTTGAAGACGTCTGTTGTTAGAGTGACTGTGTCTCCGCAAGTTACTTGCGCTGGATTAATTTGTATGCTATCAAATGCTATGAATTTTCCCTCGTCGTCTTCTTTGTCAACGCTGATGTCCTGGAAAAATTCGTCGCTGAAGTCAGAAGATGTGTCTGCGCATTCGTTTTCTTCTTTCAGCTTCTTGCTGAATGCTTTTACTGCGAGCTTGTAGTTTCCTGTGTCAAAGTCTGCTGGCACTCTAAACGTGAATGTGACTGTTTCTTCATCGCCGTCGTTTAAGTCGCCTAAGTCAATCTCTTCTTCGTCTGTATTTTCAAATTCTAATTCGTTAGCTTGATTCTTTCCGCTTGAGTCGAATAATCCTAATTCTACCATTACATCATCTATGTCCATATCGTTGTTTGTGTTCTCTACTTGGACTTCAACTTCAATTGTGTCGAGGAGAATCCATTCTTCGTCGTCATCGCCGTCGCTGTCAATGCTTATGTCTGTTATCTCAAGGTTGCCTCCTGCTTCGCCTGCTCTGCAGAATGAAACTATTTGCGACAATGCGACAGAGCTTTGGACTCCTTGTCCTGCGTCTGCTGCTGTGATTGTTATTTGATTGATTCCGAACAATAGAGTTGTTGTGTTAACAGGTGTGACAATAATTGTCTTTGATGCACCTGGAGCGAGTGGGAAGCTGTTGTCTGAGAATGTTACGTCAGATGAGACGGATGAAGTTAGCTGGATGTTGTTTAACTGGACATTTCCTGTGTTTTCAACTCTTACTTCGCCGTTTTGAGAGGATGTTATATCTTTAAGTTTTGTGATTAAAAGAGAGGGTGAGCTGATTATATTAACTGAGAATGGGAATTCTACGTTTCCGCCAGCGCCTGATGGGTCTGCAACAATTGTTCCTGCAATTTGTCCTGATTGGCGTGCTGGGAAGTTAACTGTTGCTGTTAATGATAGAGTTTGAGGTGTTGTTGAGCCATCTGGTATTGCGACAGCAGGTCTTATAATAGTACCTGTGCCTGTTGTTACTGCTGATGAAGCAAAACTAACAGATGAATCTGCTACTCCATCATTTCTCAAATTAAATTGGATAGTGAATGAGCCGGCGTTGTGTGAGACGTTTGTCGGAATTAAGGTTGGAGTGATTGTAAGTGAGGCTGCGCTTGCGAAACCTGCGACTAGAACTAATGCAAAAACAATCAATAAAGTTGATACGAATGTTCTTGTTTTCATTTTATGTTGTAACTTGGGAATTACATTAGTATTTAAATCTTTCGCATAAATTGTCATTGGGAAAGAGTTGATACTTTTTGAGGGTTTTGCGGGCGAGGATTTATCGACGGGGATTCTTGGTTTTTTACAGGGCTTTGGGAAAGGGGAGCAGGGCTTTTTCGAGGAATTAATCTTTTAGTTGGGAAGTTTTGCTTTTTTGTTTTGGTTCGGGAAGTGTGAGCGAAGATTTAAATAAATGATTACTCTGTATATTTTATAAAAGAGGAGCAAATGCCGGTTAAATCTAGAGAGAATCTTATAGGCGCCTGGGCTTTTTTGGCAGGGATTGTCCTGGCTGTTGCAGTAGGGCTTTTCGCGACAGTCAATTCAATTATTTTGCTAATTCTTGCTGGTTTGGGAGTTGTTGTTGGTTATTTTGTTTCTGAGAAAGATGTTCAGACTTTTCTTATCGCCTCGGTTTCTTTAGTGATAGTGAGCTTTGCTGGAATTCAGGGGCTGGTTTTGAGCGCTGCGGTTGTTGGGATAGATATTGGCAATATTATTTCTTCCATACTCGCCACTTTGCTTGTCTTGTTTGTGCCTGCTACTATAATAGTGGCGCTGAAGACGGTGTTTAGCTTGGCTAAGAGTTAGTATATATAATAGGACAATAGATTAATGAGGGGAAGTTATTTTGGAGAAAGTATATAATTTTTTATTCTATTAAAATTTAAGGTAAGATAAATGAAAATTTATCTGCTGATGAAATCCGCTCTTTCTTTTTTCTGCTGTGCGGGAACCTTGTGGATTTCTGCGAATTGCGGCGTTGCGATGATTGTGTGCTCGCCGAAGCCGGCTATTGAGCCTTCTAAGGCGTCAATTGTTTTTCTTATTTTTGAGACTGCTCTTTTCAATTCTATGATGTCTTTTGTTTTTAGTGGCTTTATGTCTATGACTGCTATTGTGTAGCCGCTTCTTAAAGAGTCAAGGATTGCATTGACGTCGTCGAAAGTTCTCAGAACGAACGGCTTTACTTTGACTTTTGCCTCTTCTGAGCGGGCGGAATCTAGGTCGATCTCAACGTAGTCCTCTTCGTCCTCTTTCCCGAATAAATTCTTAAAGCCAAACACCATATTTTATTTAGAGAGAGTATCTATTTAAAGATTATGATAGTAGGAGTTTAATTTTTCTTATCCTTGCCTTTTGATTCCGTGCTCATAATATTGCTGATGTCTTCCCTGAGCTCTGAGGATTTTTTTTGTAGGAGAGATTCCTGCCTTTCTATGGAGCTGACGCGGAGAGAGATAATCTTCTTTTTTTCCTCCAGCTCTTTTTTTAGTCCTAAGGGAGAGGATTTGAGCATCACGCCTGCGAGAATCTTGTAAACCTCGCCGCTTGACTTTGATATTTCTTCCAGAGCATTCATTATCTCGTTGAGCTCAACTTGGAGCGTTTGTTTTTGGAGGATAAGAGATTGAAGATTCTGCTCAAATGCCTGCAATTCCTGAATTTTTTGCGGGAGTTCTTCTTGTTTCGTCATTGTGGATTAATGCGCTTTCAGGTTGACCATGTGGCTTCTCGGCTTGTAGAAAATTTTTGAGCCGCAGTGAGGGCAGACGAATCTTTTTTCCAATACTTTTGAGGAGATTGGTTTCTCGCATTTGAAGCATTTATATTGCGCCATTTTTATTTTTATATTAGAGTGTATTTAAAGATTTGCTTCGCAAATCTTTAATTCTCGTTTTTCACAAAACTTCGAATTTAAAGATTTGTTTTGGGAAATCTTTAATTCTCGTTTTTCACAAAACTTCGAATTTAAAGATTTGTTTTGGGA
>CAYIAU010000024.1:0-2673 GCA_964361465.1 Candidatus Woesearchaeota archaeon | reverse complement strand
AATCTTTAATTCTCGTTTTATGAGGTAAAGCTTCGAGTTTAAGTTTATTCTTTTTTTAGGGAGTATGCGGGACCGGCGAAGAGCTTTCCGGTTTTTAAGCAGCGCCAGATTCCTACTGCAATTCTTTTCGCGCGCGCTTTTTCGTAGAATGGTGAGGGCTGTCTTTTTCTCTGGAGAGCTTCTATTTTGTTAAAGCTCTTTCTGGCTCTTGTTCCGATTCCAGAGTTGAATCTTCCTGCTGCCTTGATTTTTTTTGTTTTTGAACCCATTTTGTTTCTTTGAAGTAGAGAATCAAAAAATCCTTGCGTTTTACTGCGGACTTCAGTCCGCAGTTTGTTTAGATTTTTGGATGCTCAAGATTCTCCACGCACTTTAGTGCGTGGTTTTCAAGAATCTTGACATAAGGAATGTTTTTAAATTATTCTATTGCGGGGCTTCCCACCCTCAAGAGCTTCGCTCTTGGGTCCTTCAATTTGCCAAGCAAATTGAAGTGATTTGGACCGGAGCACGATTGAAGTCCGGCCGTGCGGGACTTTCAGTCCCGAATGGGGCTGCCCGGATTTGAACCGGGGACGCGAGGTCCCAAACCTCGAAGGATAGCCAGACTTCCCCACAGCCCCTATTAAAAATGAGAAGCGTTGGTTTATAAGTTTATCCAGAGCATAAAACCATATTCTTGAGGTTTTGGTAAAGCTTGGTTTTATCTCTGTCTCATAAACTCTTCTAAAAGCACTAAGAGTTTATTATTTCTTCTTTTCTTCTGGTGCTTTCGCTTCTTTGGAAGGGGCTTCCTCTGTCTTCGCGGCTCCTGTCTCTGCGACTGCCTTTCCTTCTGCCGGCGCTTTTCCTTCTGCGGCTGCTTTGGCTTCCTTTGCTGCCTCTGCTGCTTTCTCAGCTTCTTCTTCAGCTTTCTTTCTTGCTTCCTGCTCTGATTGGAGCTTTTTGAAAAATGATTCGAGCTCCTTGACTTTTTCTGGGGAAGGAGAGGTTTTCTCCTGTGATATTTCTGAATCGTATTTTCCTTCTGAGATTTCTATTTCTATTTCTTTTGCTTCCTTGCTGTCTATAAGAATGCCTGCTGAGACGCAGCTTCCTACTATTAACTTCAGGGCTGATTTCAAGTCTTTGGCGAGAAGGTCTGGCATTTTTGTTTTTGCTATGCTTATCAAAATTTCAATCGGGATGTTTCCGACTTTTATCTTGTTGGGAGCTCCAGAGCCTTTTTCTAATTTGAGTTCTTTTTTTATTAATTCTGAAACAGGAGGAGAGAAGACTTGTATTTCGTAGGATTTTGTTTTTGGATTAACGTTGAGTTCAACAGGGACTTTGATGCCTGCGAATCCTTTCGTCGCTTCATTGACATCTGAGATTACCTTGCCGAGATTAACTCCCATAGGGCCTAACTGCTGAGAGACTGCCGGGCCTGGTTTCATGCTTCCTCCGTCGACGATTAACTTAACTTTCATTTTCTTCTCCTTCTTCTGATTTTTCACGCCTTATAACTTTTACGTTGTCCATCTTTACTGTTACTGGGATTGGGACAGAGGCGCCGAGCAGTGAGAGGACGACTTCTGCTTTTTGCTTGTCAACTCTCGTGACTTTTGCTTTTTCTCCCTTGAAAGTCTGGCCGATTATTTCAACGATGTCGCCGACTTCTATGTTTATGTCTTCTACTTTGGGTTCGAGCATCTGCTGTATTTCTGAATACTGAACGGTTTTTCCTATGATTCCTTTTACATAAGGCAAATTGAATGCTGCTTCTTCTGCTGACTCTCGGTCGGCTGCTTCAAGAATTATGTAACCCTTTAAGCCGTGCGGTTTCACGACGGAGAAGAGAGGGAGTTGCTTTTTACGAGCGCGCTCGCTAATCATTTCAAGAGCTCTTTCCTCCTTGTTTGTCGTTACTTTTATGATAAAAATCATTTACTCTCCGCTACAACTTGAATGTCAAGAAGTAGATAAATATTTTGGGAGAGAGAGGTTTATAAAACTTTAGGTTGAATCGAGTTTTTGAAGATATTCTTTTATCCTTTCAATTGTCTGGGGAATTAGGAAGGATTCAATCTTCGTTTGAAAAATTTCAGAGAGCGGTGCGAATTCTGACATCCGATATTGATTGCCGTGCTTGTCAATGAGCATTGCGTCGCGGAGGCGCTTTAGCTGTCTTCTGATGTTTGACTCTGCGAGTCCGGAATCCTGCTTTCTGAGTGATTGTATTTTATCTCTTATATCAAAAGAAGAAAGCCACTCTGTTTTCTTTCTTGCTTCCTCAAGGACTAAAATCAAATCAACAATGACATCTCTTGAATCGCCGGGCTGTAGTAAGCCAAGAGACAAGCAGACTTTCCTGATGAGCTCGCGTTTTGAAGAATCATAGGGCTTTTCATATTTTCTTAGAGTTATTTCTCCGAGAGGTATGTCGCGTGGCATTCTAACTGAAAGATAATAATCATTATAAATGTAATTGTTGTAAAAAGTGAATGGAATTAGTTGCTTTTGTTGGAGGAGATAAAGAGAACTGGGGGCAGATTACAGGAGTTATGAATCGCCTTGAGTGCGACAAGATTGTCATTGTTAAAGACAAGAAAGTTTCTGGGTTTCCTAATAGTTTGAAGACGAGAGTTGTTGATGTTGATTCTGGTGCCACTTTTATGGAGTTGAAAAGCTAGATGA
>CAYIAU010000023.1:1992-9337 GCA_964361465.1 Candidatus Woesearchaeota archaeon | reverse complement strand
TGTTGATGTTGATTCTGGAGCCCCTTTGATGGAGTTGAAAAGCGAGATGATGAGCAAGATAAAAAAAGAGCTGATGGGAGATTTTGAAGTTGCGTTGTCTCTGGCTTCGGGCAATGGGAAAGAGCATATGGCTTTGATTTCTGCTTTGCTGTCAATTCCAGTCGGGATAAGACTTGTTGTTTTTACGAAAAAGGGCGTTGAGTTTGTTAACTAAAGAGAATTTTGCAAGATTGTCCAAAGTTCTCTAAATAAAAATCAGCGCCCATTTAATCATCAGGGCGAGCAAGAGTGCGAGGAGAAGCCAAGTTGAGAGAGAGAAAGATTTTCTTCCTATTTTTTCAGAGCCGGTGAGCCCCCAGACTGCGAGATAAAAGAATCTTCCGCCGTCGAAGATTCCGAGCGGGAGCATGTTTACGAGAGCTACTGATATTAAGATTAAAACGCTCCACCAAAGTAAGTAGTAGACGAACCAGCCGAATGTTCCGAGAGAGGACTGATAGAAGATAAATGGGTCTTTTATTTTTGATATGGAAGTGAAGATATAACCGAGGAGTCCGTTAGATTGTTGACTGGCGATGCCGATTCCGAGGAAGGATTTTCCGTCTCGTTCGGCGAGCTGGAGAGTGTAAGAGCGCTCTTCTATGTTGTTTGAGCGGACTGACTCTTGATAAAATGTTTTTATTTCTACTTCTTCGCCGGGATTGAAAGATGCGAGGGTTGAGCGCAGTTCGTCAAACGATGTTACTTTTATTCCGTTGATTTCTGCTATTGCTCCTTGGAGGCTGGCGTTTAAGGCGGGCGAGTCATCAAACACTATTAATTGCTCAATGCCGCTGTCAAGAGTTTGCTGGAGTAATTTAGGGTTTGTAAAATATTTTTGGCCGTTGGAATTTATTTCTATGAACTCTTCGTCCAGGGAGAAGTTGGATGGGAGGGAAATTGAAGAGGTGTTTATTATTGATGTTGAGTAAGTGTTGAAGTTGACGCCTGCTGGTGTGAATGCTATTGCGAAGAACAGCCAGAAGAGCAGAGCGAATATTATGAAGAAAATCACGTTGGCGAATGTGCCTGCTGCCAAGATTGTCATTTGCTGTGATTTTTTCAGTTTTGCCATTGATTTCTCGTCGGGCTCTACGAATGCGGCGAGGAAAGGGCCGAGGAAACCGAAGCCGGTTGAATGGACTTTTATCTGATAAAGCCGCGCGAAAATTCCGTGCGCAAACTCGTGAGGTATTGCAATCAAAGCGATGATTATTATCCAGTAAGTGAAATTGAAAGATGGAAGGAAATCTATTTTGAAAATGTCTGGCAAGTATGGAACTAAAGGTATCAGAACAGGAACTTTGAGAGCTTTCGCTGCGACTGGAGAGGTTAGATAAAACCAGGAAAATCTGATAAGCATCCAAATCATACCTGCCATTAGGAGAAAGCCCGAGGTTATTATGAGATATTGCAATGAGTGCAAGAGTCTTGAGTATTTCTTTGAGAACTTGTCTATGAATCTAACGCCGACTTGAGTCCTATAAAGATACAAGAGCCCTTGACGCTGGAGATTTTTTCTTCTTGTGTAGAGAAAGACAGACACGGCTATCGTGAATGCTGCCAAGAACAGCAAGTCGTAAATTGTAAATGCTGACACCATTTTTATTTTCTCTTTATTGTTCTGAAAGAGTGCGAGCCGCATTTCCTGCATCGGACTTTGCCGGCGAGGACGCGGGTTGCTTGGGTTCTCTGCTTGTGGGAACAGTCCTTGCATACGAATATGTTCGTGAACAAACGTTTTTGTGCCTGTGGTATTTTTGTCACCATTTTATAACACTCTCATTATTGCTTTCCTGCCTTCTATGCCCCAGTATTCAACTTGTTTTTCAGGAGCCAGGGATTCCTTGACTTCTGGTATGAAAGGCAAGTCAAGAGTTTCGTAGCTTTCCAAGTCCATTACTGATGCTGTGGTTTCGCCAACGCTGAGAATTTGCGCTTTCTTTTTCTCAACAAGCGGGACATCAAATCTTTCGTGCCCTGGAACTGCTATAACTTTTTTTCTTCCTGAAAATATTCCTGTTGCTTCAATTCGGCATTTTGATGCGCCGTGCTTTCCTGTTTTTGAGATGTCGTTTGATTTCGCTGTGCAGGGCTCGCCTTCAATCATTATTACAGTGCCTGAGCGGACTTGTGTTGCATCAATTATTTTTAAAACCATAATTGAGTTTGAGAAGTAATGTTTATAAATGTTTTTGAGTAACGCTACTTATGGTGGAGATAGTGAAGAAGAAAGATTTTGTAGAGATTGAATATACTGGATATGCAAACGGAGAGATTTTTGATTCTAATATTGAGGCGGACTTGAAAAAAATCAACGAGAAGGCAGAGGCGCGGAAGATGATTATTGTTGTCGGGGAGGAAATGGTTGTTCCCGGGCTTGATAGGATTTTGGAGGGAAAGGAAGTTGGGAAAGATTATGAAGTTGAAATAAAAGCCAAAGATGGTTTTGGAGAGAGAAGAAGAGAGCTGATAAGAATCCTTCCTCTGCGGGCTTTTACCGAGAAGAAAGTTGAGCCGAGAGTTGGGATGACGCTTGCGCTGGACAACTCAATTGTCAAGATAATTGCTATTTCTGGCGCGAGAGTGAGTGCTGACTTCAATAATCCGCTTGCCGGCAAGGAGTTGAAATACAAGTTCAAGATTGTTAAAATAGTAAATGAGATTCAGGAAAAAGCGCGGGCGCTGTTTGAAGTTTTGTTTAGATTTGTGCCTGATTTTTCTGTTGAGGAGAAGAAGATTATTGTTAAAGGGCCGAAGGGGTTTGAGGGATTTGTCAAGATTTTTAATGAGAGGTTTAAGGAGCTGATAGGGAAGGAGCTTGAGTTTGTTGAGGAAGTGAAGAAGGAAGAGAAAGAAAATTCTAAGAAAGCAATACAATAATCCTTATAAATGATATTGGTGTTAGGTAGTAATGGCTATAAGAGATGATATTTATATTGAGAAAGAGGCTGGTTTTGAGTCTGAAGGCAGTTCTATTGACCACGAGTTAGAGAGCTTGCTGCAAAAACAGCATACGAGAGTGAAGGTGGTTGGGTGTGGGGGAGGCGGAGGGAATGTTGTCTCAAGGATGAAGGAAATCGGCATTAAGGGAGGAGAGATAATTGCGATTAACACAGACGCTCAGGACTTGCTTTATACTAATGTTGACTCTAAGATTTTAATTGGGCGAGAGCTGACGCACGGGCTTGGAGCTGGGAGCAATCCGAGAGTTGGAGAGGAGGCGGCTCGAGAATCTGAGCAGGAAATCAGAAAAAAGATAGCTGACAGCGATCTTGTCTTTATTACTTGTGGGCTTGGAGGAGGAACAGGAACAGGGGCTGCGCCAGTTGTTGCTGAGCTTGCGAAGAAGGCAGGAGCATTGACAATTGGAGTTGTCACGCTGCCGTTCACGGTTGAGGGGAGAAAGAGAATTGAGAATGCCCAAAACGGACTTGAGAGAATGGCTTCAATTACTGACACGCTTATTGTAATTCCCAACGACAAGCTTTTGGAGATTGCGCCAGAGCTTCCGATACACACTGCGTTCAAGGTTGCTGATGAAATTCTTATGAATTCTGTTAAGGGAATTACAGAGTTGATAACGAAGGCAGGGCTTGTCAATCTTGATTTCGCAGACATAAAGGCGGTGATGGCAAACGGGGGCGTTTCTTTGATAGGAATAGGAGAGTCTGATTCTCAACAGAGAGCGAAGGACGCGGTTGATAAAGCGATAAACAATCCTCTTCTTGATGTTGATATAACTAATGCTACTGGCGCTTTGGTTAATGTTGTTGGGGGGAATGACTTGTCGCTTGATGAGTATAAGGAGATAATGGAGATAATAGGGAGAAAAATATCTCCTGACGCGAAGATAATTTCAGGCGCGCAGATTTCAGCTGATATGGAGAAGTCAATCAAAGTGCTTTTGATTGTGACCGGAGTTAAGAGTTCGCAAATTATGGGCTCTTCCACTCTCGGCGGGAGAAAGCAGGACGAGCTGGAGCAGGAGCTTGGAATTGATTTTCTGGAGGAATAGTGGAAACAGAGAGAATAATTAGTGTTAGTAGCGACAATCAAAGATATATATTTAGATATCGAGAGGGGATGGAAGAACAGATTGTAGATGAGATAATAAAAGTTTATCAGAATCCAGATAATGATTTTGGGAAATTAGAACTTTCTCTTGCAGTCCAACAGATTGGCGAGAAGGGATGGGAAAACTTGAAGAGGTATATGATTAAAAGAATGGGGATAAACTGAACATTTAAAAACTCTTTTTATGTTTGATTAATATGATTGACAAGATAGGTTCTTTCATTGTGCAGAGCAAGAGAGTTTGGCATCTCCTGAAAAAGCCGTCGGCTTATGAGTTCAAGACGGTTGCGAAGGTTTCTGCGATTGGGATTTTAATAATTGGAGCGATTGGGTTTTTGATATCTGATATAATAATGATTTTCTTTGGGTGATTAGAGGTAAGATTTAAATATCGCGAATTGTGAGATAGAACATCGTTAACTACGTCCTGAAGTTATAGTTTCTATGAACTCCAGGCATCACGTAGGAGATAAAATGGAATTGAAGAAGGCGTTGGAAGAATTCAAGAAGGAGAAGGAAAGAAAGTTTGAGCAGAGCGTGGACTTGATTGTTAATTTGAAAGGAGTTGATGTCAAGAAAGAGAATATTGCTGTCGTTATTGGAATCCCGAATAAGTTTAGAGAGAAGAAAGTCTGCGCGTTCTTGAATAAAAATAGCGAGCTTGTTGACAGCGTTCTGGAAGCTGATTTTGTGAGATACAAAGACAAGGGAAAACTGAAAGGGCTTGTGAAGAAGTATGACTTTTTTATTGCGAACGCTTCCTTGATGCCGAAAGTCGCGACGACATTTGGAAAAGTTCTCGGGCCAGCAGGGAAAATGCCGTCGCCTCAGCTTGGAATATTGACGCAGGAAAGTGATAATGCTGTCAAAGAAATGCTTGAAAGAATTTCCAAATCAATTAAGATAAGAGTCAAGGAGCCGAGTATCAAGATTGGGATTGGCAAGCAGAATATGGAGGAAGAGAAAATAATTGAAAATTTTGATGCGGTTTATCAAGCAATTGTGAATGCTCTTCCTGTGAAGAAAGAGAACGTGAAATCTGTTTTAATTAAATTGACGATGGGAAAACCGATAAAGCTGGAGGTTAAATGACGAGCGAGAAAAAACCGAGCGGAAGGCAAGTGCCTGCGCAGAAGAAAAATTTAGTTCAGGATTTATCTGAGAAAATAAATAAGAGCAGGACTTTTCTGATTGCTTCTGTCAAAAATCTGCCGAGCAGTCAGTTTCAGAAAATAAAAAAGCAGTTGAGAGGCAAGGCAGATATTATGGTTGTTAAAAAGTCTCTTGTCTTGAGGGCGCTTGGGCTTGTTGAGAAAGGCGCTTTGCAAAATATTAAAGAGAAAGTTGGCGCGGATGTTGCGCTGTTTTTTTCAGAGCTTGACGCTTTTGAGCTTTCTGTTTTGCTGAGCGAGAGCGAGAGTCCTGCGAGAGCCAAGCCGGGCGATGTTGCGCCTGAAGATGTGAGGATAGAGCCGGGACCGACGAGCTTGATGCCGGGACCTGCGATTTCAGAACTGAGCGGAGTTGGATTGAAAGTTGCTGTTGAAGGGGGAAAGATTGCAATCAAGCAGGGCGCAACTATTGTCAAGAAAGGCGAGAAGATAAAGAGTAATGTTGCGAGTGTCATGGCTAAGCTTGATGTGATGCCGATGCGAGTTGGCTTTGAGCCGATTGCTGCTTATGACTCAAAGTCTGATGCAACGTATTTTGATATAAAGATTGAGAAAAAAGCTGTTCTTGAGAATTTGAGAGAGGCGATTGGAAAGGCGTTTGGTTTTGCTGTGAATGTTGAATATGTTTCTAAGGAGACAATAGGGTGGTTTATTGCGAGGGCGGGGAGGGAGGAGAAGATTTTGAGTGCGAAAGTTGGAGCAGTGGTTGAAGAGGAGAAGGGTGAGAGCGCGAACGAAAAGAGTGATAATGGTAAAGAGCTGAGTGGTGGAGAGGGTGAGGAAGAGATAGGAAAGAAATCAAGTGAAGAGGGCGATGTTCAAAAAAATGATAAGGAGGAAGCATAATGGAATACATTTACGGGGCTTTGCTGTTGCACAAGCTCGGCAAGGAAGTCAGTGAAGAGAACTTGAAAAAAGTTATTTCTGCGACTGGCGTTGAAGTTGACGACGGCAAGATAAAAAACTTGATTGCGTCGCTTAAAGGCGTTGATATTGCCGCAGAACTTGAGAACGCGAGCGTTGTTAGCGTAGGACCTGCTGTTAGTGCTGGTGCAGAGCCAAAGGAAGAAAAGAAAGAAGAAAAGCTGGCTGAATCTGCGGCTGGTTTGAGCTCTTTGTTTGGATAGTTGTTTTTTAGTTTGGTGAGAAGGCTTCAAAGCAAAGATAACTCTAGTATAACAAAGTTTAAATCTTCTTGAAAAACTACTTTTTTATGAAGAGACATAGATTTGGAAGCTTGGAGGAGATAAGAGCTGTATTTTATTCAAAGGAGAAAGGAATGGAACTTGCAGAGACCAATCCTGAGATGGCTGATGAATTTAGAGTGTATCCTCCGATTATTACCTTAGAGCAGTTGGGGGAGAAGTATAGCGAGGATTATGACATATCTAAAAATGTTGCAAGATCTTGTGCTTGGGAAGCATTGAGAATTCTGATTAAGCCAAAAGAACTTGAGGAAATCTGCAAAAGAAGGAATAGTTTCTTTAGAAGAATAAGTGGGAGAAAGGGAGGAGCTGTAACTTACAAAAGGGGGACTGGGGCATTTGGAATTAGTCTTGAGAAGAGACTAGAAGCTTTACATAAAGCAGGCAAGATAGGAGGAGCAATAGCGGGGAAGATGCTTTATGAACAAGGAAGAGGAATTTTTGACAAGACTAATGCTCGCGAGATGATGAGGAAGGCGGTAATTTCACGGGGACTAGTTCCCTATGATGGAGAGCAGAGAAAAACTGAGCTCGGTTTGCTTAATGAAAGAGAATATATTGTTAAGCTAAAACAAGATGGAGGATATAGCTGGAGGGCAATTACTTCTCTAACCAATGGAATCTTTAGAAATGGAAGAAATAGAACAACTTTAATTACTATATATAATTCTGTTTGGAAGAAGGGAAGTTAATAAGATTTATAAGTCAGTTTTTGTAGGTATTTTGTGGGATGCCCGGATGGCACAATGGTACTGCGCCGGTCTTGAGAACCGGTTTCCTCACGGATCTCCCGGTTCGATTCCGGGTCCGGGCGTTGAATCGAACCTCCGGTTCGTCCACGCAGAGCAAAGC
>CAYIAU010000023.1:0-1892 GCA_964361465.1 Candidatus Woesearchaeota archaeon | reverse complement strand
GCGGGACCCTCGCACTTACGTGCTACGGGATTCCGGGTCCGGGCGTTGAATCGAACCTCCGGTTCGTCCACGCAGAGCAAAGCTCCGCGGGACCCTCGCACTTACGTGCTACGGGATTCCGGGTCCGGGCGTTGAATCGAATTTAGCGACTAAGGGCAAGAATCCTATTTGTTCTTTCTTGTTTTCCTTCTCTATCAACTCTTAACATTAGCCTTGATAAAACTCCGTACCTAAATTGTTTTGCTTCTTCCTTTGGGATTTTCTCATTTTTTGTTAAGGTTTTGTATTTGTGGGGATCAATTAGATAAAAAATATCTTTTTCTTTTTGAGCAACAACGATTCCGCAAAAACATGTCTCGTCTATAGCTTCTCTAAGAATTACTTCTGCAAGATTGTGTGAGCTTATAACTTCTCTTCTTCCTGATTCGGTATCGGGAAGAGCTAAAGATTTGTATTCTGGAAGGTTCATTTTATAATCCGAGCAGTTTTTTCCAGAAGGGTTTTGTTTCTACTACCTTTGTGCTTGCATATTCTTCTGGCTCTACAAGTTCATATTTTATTTCTGGCGGAGTTTTGAGAGGGGGTGCTTTTCGTGCGAGCTCCATATCTGCTCTCTTCAGCGCTTTTTCTACCTCAAACTTTGAGTAGCCCTGATTAATCAATGCCCAGTGAAGTGACTCTTTCGTGTATCCTTTTCTTAGATTTTTCTGGATGTAGGAAATCAGCTCGTCCATTAAGGTGTTTCTTTTTATCATCAATTTAGAAAATCCAAATAATATATAAGTATTATGCTACTCTTGGAACAGAGCGCTGAGAGTCTTTTCCCTGTATGCTTTTAGGATTGTTATTAGATATGCAAGTATTAATGGACCTATTATCAAGCCGAGAATTCCGAAGATGAATATCCCGCCTATCATTCCTATCAAGACTACAACTGATGATAGGTTTGAACGCTTTGCCACGATATATGGGCGGAGTATGTTGTCTATTGTTGAGGTAAGGACGAGATTGTATACGAGAAAGCTGATTCCTACGAAGATGTTACCGGTTGAGATGAAGTAAATTGCGATAGGTATCCAGACCAAGCCAGGACCTATCATTGGAATAATTGACAAAATAACTGCGAGGAGTGTCAAGAAGAGAGCTTTGGGCACGCCGAAGATTATTAAGCCGACACCTGCGACAATACCTTGTGACAAGCCTATGATAACTTGCCCATAAACTATTGAGTCGGTTATTTCCTTAAATTTCTTGACGAAAAAGTGATTTTGCGATTTTGAGAGAGGAGATATTTCTGAGACGAAAACTCCGAGCTGGTCTCCGTCTCTTAAAGCGAAGAAGAAGACGAAAGCAACCAAGAGAGCCTGCAACATTATTTTTGGCAAATCTAAAAGAAAACTTGAAAGAAAAGACAGCATACCTGATGCGATATTGCTGGCGAAGCTATTGAAAGCGATTGTCATCTGAGCTATAAAATCTTGTGAAGCTTGAGGGAATAATTGGGGGATGAAAGTGCTTACATCAAATGTTTGTGAAAGCCGGAATACTTCAAAAACCTGCTGTGCTATTACTGGTATTGTCAGCCAGAGCAGAATCCCGATTATTATAACGACGATAAGACTCACTATTCCTGCTGCTGTATTTTTTTCTTTGACATATTTCAAGATGCGCTTATAGATAGGATAGAAGATGTAAGCGAGGAGAAGCCCGCCGATGATTGAGAAGATAACTGGTTTTATCAATAGAAAAACGAGAACTCCAAGTATTAGTATCATAAACATTACAAGCAGTTTTTTTATGTCCTTTTCGTTTAGCTCCATAACAATTTAAGATTGAGAAAGTTTATAAAGGTTGGCGAGCAAAGTTTAAAGATTTGTAAATCAAATCTTTAA
>CAYIAU010000022.1:0-9402 GCA_964361465.1 Candidatus Woesearchaeota archaeon | reverse complement strand
TCCTTCCAGAGGAAATAAGCACTATGGAAGTAGTTTTAAATACGCCCCATGATGTCAGGCTATCCATCAGAAAAGGCGCACAGAAAGTTCTTGTAGGAACCGAATCTCCAATATCCAGTATAGTAACTTTCGAAGACGCAGAAATAAAAGCAGCACTAAGTTCCAACGGAATACTTTATTCTCAATTAAATAACGAATACTTCTTCTTCATTATTGAAGTTTTAGGAACAGGAACATTGTCTATAGGAGAAAATTCCTATGCTCATATAGAACCAACAGAGCAACCAGAAATACCTTTCGGCTCTATAGACATAACACAAGAGATAATAATAAACGATAATGATGTAAGTGAGCAATATGGAAAGACAGATTTCTACAGACATCTCTTGTGGAGATTCTTCCTTCCTCCAGGAGCAGAACCCTTTTTCTCAGATTGGCAGTTCGGATGGTTAAGGATAGGAAAAAAGTTAGAAGCCAAGCAAAAAGTAACAGCAAATGATAAAATATTATATAATACACCAGATCCAGATCCTTTCATAAAAGCATTCAGTAGATTTGGCTATTCTCCTTCACTTGAAGAAGGACTCTTTAGAGAAGGAGAAAACACATTCGCGCTTGATTTTGAAGATGTCTCAGGGGTTGATGATGAAGGCAAGCCCATATATGGTAGATATACTGTATCAAAGACTACTTCTCGCGGCTCAGTCACATATTTCGTAAAAAGTTTCGTCGGCTACGATACCACATTCCAAAAAGCAAAAGGCGGAAAAAGAACAGTTATATTCCAAAACGACGAAACAGCAGAAATAATAATTGGCGACCCAACAGATTGCGACCCAGTCGATCCAAATGATTGCTGGGACCCAGAAGCAGACGCGATAGACGACGCAATTGAACGCCTCCTTTCCCAGCTCGACACAAATAACGACGGAAAAATAGATGTTATAATCACTCAATCAGATGTTGAAATGGAAGCCCTAGACATCTCTGGCGTCCCATTCCTCTGGACAACAGAGGCCCAAGTAAGAACTTGGTATTAGTATTATCTCTCCAACTTCCTAATAGTAAAGCTCCACTTCTCTAAAAATATACACGTCTACATAGTAAGATTTATAAATAATGTAGACGTACAAAAAATATGGCTTATACAGAAATAAAAGAAAGAAATAGAAAAAGATATTATTATAGAGTCAGCTCTGTTAGAAGGGGAGCTAAGATTAATAAGAAAAGAATATATCTCGGAGTTAATCTTAAGAATGATGAACTGAAGCAAAAAGAAGAAAAGACAGATAAAGAGCTATTGCGCGAAAAGATAAATAAGTCTATAAAAAAGATAAAATTTAAGATAAAAAAAGTGCTAAACAAGTATAACATAAAAAAAGCAGGTGTTTTTGGAAGTTATGTTAGAGGGCAACAGAATAAAAATAGCGATATAGATATTATTGTTGAACCCCCAAAGGGAATCGGCTTTGGTTTTGTGAGGATAGCATATGATTTAGAAAAAGCGTTAAATAAAAAAGTAGATTTGTTAACATATAAGGGAATTAATCCCCGTCTTAAAAAATACATATTAGAAGAGGAAATAAGAATAATATGAAGAAAGATTTTTATATTTTTATTGAACATATCCTAGATTCTATAGAAAAGATAGAAGAATTTACTAGAAATGTAAGCCAAAGCGAGTTTAATAGAAATATTCAATTACAGGATGCTATAGTAAGAAGAATTGAAATAATTGGAGAAGCTGCAAGAAATCTCCCTAAAAATTTTACGAGAAAGTATCCAGATATTCCTTGGAAAGAAATTATAGGAACAAGAGACAAAATTATCCATCATTATTTTGGAATTAATTTGGATATAATATGGGATATAATTAAAAGAAACATTCCGGATTTAAAAAGGAAGTTAAAAGAAGTCAAACACCTCAAATAGAATCTACTCTTCCCCTGCCCACAAACCCCTACTTCCCAATCTCACTCTGCCCAGCTTCAGAAACAATCGCATCCTTCTCTTCCTCGCTAATCAAGCCCTGTGCGACAAAACTCTCTGCAGTATGCGCAACACAACTCACATAACTCCCGTGATTTTTCCAGACATCTTCAGGCGAGCAAATCTGTGTAATTGAACATCCATCAGAATTAACGGCGTCGCCAAGAGCTGTTCCTGCGCACAAATCGTCAGCATCAAAAACCCCATCTCCGTCTGTATCATCATCGTCCTCTGACGGTATAAATATAGCACTAACTACCCCAACCATCAAAACCAAGCAGAAAGCAAAAGCAATCAACTCCTTTTTCATACCCAAATCTAAACAAACAGGTATTTAAATATTATTATACTAAAAATCACGAACTTCCTGCATATCTTCGAAGTTTGGGAGACCTCAAGAATGCTGAAGATTTGCATTCTTGATGGCTGTCAAGAACACGAATTTATGAGTGTTCTTGAAGCTAAGATAAAACCACTATTTATATACATCCAAAAATTAAAATATGTGGTTTTATCTTTGGACAATATGAAAAACAAAAGAGGCGTATTCTTCACAGCACTCGTAATCCTAATCCTCTCCCTATTCTTCGTCAGCTTCACATTCTTCTCAACCTTCGGCGACAGAAAAGAAATAAGAGCGCGCGTCAATTCAATGAACAATTTCGTCTTCTCGTTAGAAAAAGATATGTCGCGTCAAGTCTACATCTCAAGCTTCAGGGCAATCCTCTCATTAGGAAACGAAATCTCAAACACAGGGGAGTTCGTGACAGATCCTGAAACAGGAAATATAAAATCTTCAGAAACTCTAATAGAAGAAGCTCTCACATCAGGGACACTAAACGGAGTGTCCTATCCACTAATGGATGGCTATAAGTTGTCAGACTGGGAAACAAAAGTCTCTGAATTAGGTGAGAAAGTAAATGTTCAAGTTGATTATACAATACAAGATGTAGAAGTAACCCAAGACAGCCCCTGGATGGTAAAAGTCAAGATGACAATAGACATATTAATTGAAGACAAAAGTGGCTTGGCAAGCTGGCAAAAAACAGAAGAGATAGTAGCAGAAGTAGAAATAACAGAATTTGAAGACCCTCTTTATCTAGTGCACTCAAACGGAAAAGTTCCCAACAAAATTATAAAATCGTCTTTTTGCGACTCTGATGGATTAAACTGCGATTTCGTTGACGGCTCAGATATCACCAAGTTAATACACCACTCTGAAAACTCAAACTACACAGCCTCCCCAACTGCCCCGAGCTTCCTTGACAGACTGCAGGGAAAACTGGACGCAAATAAGCAAGCAGGCATAGAATCCCTCGTTAATCTAAAAGAATTTTCAGATCAAGGAATATCAACAAGCGACAAATCAGTCGTGGATTACATTTACTTCTCAACTTCAGAACCTACCCCTAAAGCCTGCAAGGTTCTCCCAGCAGGAACACCTCCCTGGCCTTCTTGGTTCAAATTAGATAATGAACATTTAGCAACTTACGAAGTTACTTGGGACACTAGTAATTGCAATACTCCTAGCTAACACTTCCTCCAAGAATCCCAAAAATTTCTATTTCAGAAGAATCGCTCATAAGATAAACAACATAAATCTCTCCCTCAAAAGAAACTCCAGAAATGCCGCAGGGAAAAACAAAATCAGTTCCTCCTTCTTCAACAGGCGCAGTTATCTCGCCAGAACACTCGCTGACAGAAACTCGCAAGCCCTCAATGTCCTCATTGCCGCTAAGAATTTTAACAGAAAGCTCGTCATTGGAAATATAATTAACAAGACAATCAACACCGGGAAGATTTCCAGGCCTAACTAAAGAGCAATAACCTCCCTGAACTCCTCCTGTCTCGCTCTCATTTCCAGAATCCTCTTCAGCAATTTCTTCTCCACTCGCTCCAACTCCAGCCGCAGAACTCCCAGCGCCAGCTCCTCCTCCACCGCTCGCTCCAACACTCCCTCCCAAACCACCACCCCCAGAACCGCCAGAACCTCCCGAGCCCACCCCTTCCTCCCCACCACCGTCGTCGCCAGAAAAAGAATTCTTCTCTCCAACTCCAGAATCATCACTCCCCAACCTCCCAAGATAAAAAAACACAGCGACTATAAAAACAACCAATACAAAAAAAACAATAACTCCTTTTTTCAAGCTATCCATATAATTACAGATTATCAAATCTTATAAAGTTTTGTAGTAAAAAAGACAATATTTATAAACTCCCTTAATCTTAATAATTTATTAAAGTAATACAGATAAAAGGAGGTTAATAATGCAAAACAAAAGAGGACAAGCTGCTTTGGAATTCCTGATGACTTACGGATGGGCAATCCTTGCAGCAATAATTGTTATCGGCGTGCTTGCTTACTTCGGCGTTTTCAGCCCGGGAAAGTTCGTGCCTGAAGCAACAGTTGTCAATCCGCCTTTCTACGCGAATGCTTGGAATATAGACTCAGATGCTGCAAATAATGGTGCAACACCTCCGCTCCCTTTGGGTGTAATCAGTATTGAAGTACAAAACAATGGAGGAGAAGATTTGACTGTAGAAGGATTCCGATTAACAAGTATGAAATGTGGAACGCTAGCGTGCGATGTTACTAATAGTAGTCTAGCAACTTCAACGGTTAGTATACCTACTGGAGACTCGGCAGTCTTGGCTGTTGCGTGTCCTGTTAAATTAGTGGCGACAGATATATGCAAAGGAGAAGTAACAATTACTTACAAAAAATCTAGTGGCACACTTCAATTAACATCGTCCGGAACAATCGCAGCTAAAGTCGCACCGTAAAAATATTTTATTTTTTATTAAAATTAATTTATATTTTATCCGAGACTTGTGCTCTCAAAAGCAGTCATAAATAACTCTTATATTCATCAAGATACCTTCTAAAAAACCACTGAATGAATATATTCTCCTCTTTCTTCGTCTGAGCTCTTTCTAAAGCATTATAATAACTTGCTCTCTTTGTATAAGAAATATCTAATAATGGAAATTTGTGTTTTTTCAAAATAAAATTCATTATCAATCTTGATATCCTGCCATTTCCGTCAGTGAATGGATGTATCGTTACAAATCTTAAGTGAACTAACGCTGCAAGCTCAACAGGATGAATTTTATTCTTCTCTTTGTTATACCATTCAAAGAACTCTCTTAGAAAAGTATCCAACTCCAAATACATTGGCGGTTTAAATTTGGACCGAGCAATTTCTACATTATGATTTCTTATTTTACCTGCAATGTCTTTTTTTGTTTCTATCATTAACTTCTTGTGCCATTCCAGAATAACCCTCAAGTTTAAATCCTTTTTATAATTCAAAACCTCAAAAAATAGCTTTTTATGTGCCTCTGCCTCTTTTACATCCTCTAAAGATCTTAAACTTGGAGTTATTCCTCTCTCAAGAAGATTTGAGGTTTCTTTTAATGTTAATGTGGAGCCCTCTATTCTCTGAGTGTTATAAGTAAATTTAATTGCGAAGTTCTCCTTAGACTTACCTCTGGCAGTCTCTGGAAGATGTTTATATTCGACAACAAAATTCTTCTTTATCCTATCTAAATCTCCTATAAACCTCTCTTTGTAAAATTCCTGCATAAACTTTTTCTTTTTTTCTTTCAAATCTTTCGGAAAATTGTCTCCCAAGTAAACTTGTTTTTTTCTAACAAACTTCCCTTCTCTATAACTATGAACAAGGTAATAATATTCCTTACTTCCTTTCCTAACTCTCTTTAACTGTACCATAAGAATTAGTATATCTACATATTTATAAATTTATTGTTTTCAGTAAAATGTAGGTACACCCTTCTACCCGCAGTATCCAAATCTCCCAGCTCCCTCACAGCAATCCCGTGCGCTTCATCTTCACTCATCTCGGCAAACCTCTCCCGCTCCGCCCTAGAAAAATAAAAAGAATATTTCAAGCCCTCTTCAATCATCTCATCATAAGAAATCTCTCTTCCATCAAAACTCTTAGCAGTAGTCACTTCCCCCGCCCCTCCCACGCCCCCAAACTCGGCCTAACTTTCAAAGTATGACTCTTCCCCCTAAGCCCGCGAGATTTCCGCGCCGCAGAAGTTAATCCCCGCTCCGCTCTCTTGCTATTCGCCCCAGAAGCAATCCACCCCAACACTCTATCATTCTTTATCTCTGGCATCGCAGGATCAACCATTATAACCTCAAAATAAAAATGCTTCCCGTCTTTCCCAATATTATAAGAATTCAAAACCTCTAAGTTCCTATACCGGCGCGCCGCCCTTATCTCCGCAACCCATTTATAATTCATCTTCAGAGTTTTGCGGTTTGTCTGCTTTCTCGTCTTGCGCCCTTTCACTCCTGCTCTTTCCCTCTTGCGCCCTCCTCTAAGAACTCTAACTCTCAAAACGACAATTCCCTTTTTCGCCTTATATCCCAAAGCCCTAGCCCTATCCAATCTCAAAGGTCTATCAACTTTTACAATCACCTGCCCAGCACGCCAAGCTATCAGCCGCGATTTCTCTCTCTCAGCATCAGGCGACTTCCACGCCTGCCTCAAATAATAACTCGTTCCTCGCACCATCTCTATCTTTCTCAAATGCCATTTTTAAAAGTTTGCTTTAGCAAACCTTATAAACAAATCAACTAATAAAAATAAATGACATTAGCAGAAATCCTGGACAACAAAAGAACAATATTTGCCCGCCCCTCAACAAAAAGAGAAATAATTAGAGGAAGAAAAATAATTCACGTAGACAGATTCGAAGACATTGTTCCAGCTCTAGAACAAAGAAGAGAAAATGAAGCGCTGATGATTGGCCCATCAGTTGATCTTATTCCAATTAATAAAGAAGGAGCTCCGCAATACTACAGCTCACAAAATTATTCTAAAAGAGGTCCCCTAGTCAAACTAAAAACATTGCCAATTAGACAATCAATAGAAGAAGAATGGACTCCCTTAAAAGCAAGAATTGAAGCATCTCAAAGACACCAGAGCTCTCAAGAAAGATACATTGGATTGTACTGGCGCGACCCAGAAGGCTACGCCCACATCGTCCAACCCTGGATGATTTTAGAGGGAAGAAGACTGGAAATGTTCGGACATCTGTCAAATAATATACAGGACAGAGTAGAATACAAAAAATTCTACAAAGCCAAAGACTCCAACTCATTAAATATAACAATGCTTGTTCCCTCTCGTTCAGGAAAGGAAAAACACCAAGTAGTAATAGAACATCTAACAAGACTAAACGATCCTAATCGTTTTGTAGAATGGATGCGCTTCAAAACAAGACACTCCTGCCATTTCAAAGATCAAGACTTCAGTTTTAGATTCAAACAATATGAAACTTACTGCCCTCATGACGTGGCAGCGCACGTTGCATATTCAAGAAGAGTAGCAGAAAAAAGCGGAAAAATAGCGCTTCAGCCATTCCCAATGTTCACCGAACCAATGCTAAGACTATATCTCTCCTTAATTTATGACACAATGAAAATAAACCAAGATGAAAATGGAAAAATAAAAACAATCCCAATCCCATTTACGCAAATTAATCCAATACTGATGAACGCCTGGTTAAGACTCGACAAAGACACAAACAAACACACATTCTATGTCCACGCACCAACGAAAGGATACAAAACAATGAGAGATTACAACTGGCAAAACTCCGCACCAGGAATGAAATTCATAGAATAATCCCAAGATTTTTAAATCAATTTCTCCATCTCTACCTATGAAAAAAACATTTTACATCACAACTGCAATTGATTATGTAAATGCACGCCCGCATGTCGGACACGCGTTTGAAAAAACAATCACAGATGTAATTGCTAGATGGAACCGGCTTCAAGGAAAAGAAGTATTCTTCCTCACTGGCGTCGACGAAAACGCACAGAAAAATGTCCAAGCCGCAGAAAAAGCAGGCATCCCAATAAAACAATTCGTAGACAAAAACACATCACTCTTCCTAGAACTATGCAAAAAATTAAACATCTCATACGATGACTTCATAAGAACATCAACAAAAGAGCACGCTAAAGTTGTCAAGGAAATGCTCCAAAAGATAATAGATAAAAAAGACATTTACAAGGGAACCTACTCTGGCCTATACTGCACAGGCTGTGAAACCTATTACACAGAAAAAGATTTAATAGACGGCAAATGCCCAGAGCACGCGACAAAACCAGAATTAAGAGAAGAAGAAGCTTACTTCTTCAAGCTAAGCAAATACAAATCAAAATTGCTAAAGATAATCCCAAGTTATGTAATACCAAGTTCAAAAGGCAACGAAGTCCTAACAAGAGTAAAAGAAGAATTAAACGACATCTGTATCAGCAGAAAAGATGTCCAATGGGGCATAAGCTTTCCAAACGACGAGAACTTCAAAGTCTGGGTCTGGATTGACGCACTCATAAACTACGTCTCTGGCTCAAAAGGAAATTGGCCTGCAGACACTCACGTCATCGGAAAAGGAATAAATTGGTTCCACTCTGTAATCTGGCCATCGCTCCTCCTCTCTGCCTCCCTCCCTCTCCCAAAAAAACTCCTGGTCCACGGCTACTTGAACATAAAAGGCAGGAAAATCTCAAAATCACTCGGTAACACCATAGATCCCCTTGAACTCCTGGAAAAATACGACGCCGATATTGTAAGATACTCCCTATTAAGAAACACCATCTTTGAAGACTCAGACTATTCAGAAGAGCTGTTAATCCAAAGAAACAACGACGAACTCGCGAACAAACTCGGCAATCTCGTCTCAAGAGTCTCAGCCCTCGCGGAAAAACACGGCTTGGAAAAAACCAATCCATCCCTAAACTCCTCTCAAACATACAAAAAAGTTTCAGCATTCCTGAAAAACTACGAAACAGACAAAGCCCTCAGCGAAATCTTCGCCTTCATAGACAAGTGCAACTCCTTTATACAACAAAAAAAACCCTGGGAAACAAAAGACAAAAAAGTTCTCTATGAACTCTCCGCCGCAATAAAAGACATCGCAATTCTCCTCTCCCCTTTCCTCCCAGAAACAGCAGAAAAAATCGCAGATGTTTTCAACTTTGAGCTCTCTCTCAAAAATCTAAAATCTCCCCTAAAGCTCAGCAAAATAAAAAAATCGCCAATACTCTTCAGAAAAATATAAATTAGATAATACAAACCAATCAATTATTTATACCCTCCAAGCAAAATTGATTTATGATAGTAGATTATAGAAGCATCATTATCTCGTTCATAATAGGCTTAATGATTGACATAGTCTCCTTTTATCTATTTACAATAGAAACAATAAATGCGCAAACCTTAATATCTATAATAGTGGGTTCTATTTTAATTATAATGATTCTTGCAATTCAAACAAAATATAATGAAATCACAAAGTTCTTGATGACCCACAGAACCGAAGGTTCTCTGTGTTGTGAGACCTCAAGAATGCTGAAGATTTGCATTC
>CAYIAU010000021.1:0-9404 GCA_964361465.1 Candidatus Woesearchaeota archaeon | reverse complement strand
TCCACGGCAAAACAACCACGGACTAAAGTCCGTGGATTTTAACGAGTGTTAAGCAAATCTTGGGCGTTCAAGATGCAAATCCATAGCAAGCATCTTGACCACCTAGAAAAATCTCCAGAAAACCACTCCATCTTAACAAAGGGGGATTTTTGCGAGGGTTTATATACACCTCTTCTTAAAAATCACAAACTTCTAATAACTCACAAGAAGTTTGTGAGACCTCAAGAATGCTGAAAAGTTGCATTCTTGATGGCTGTCAAGAACACGAATTTATGAGTGTTCTTGAAGCTAAGATAAAACCACTATTTATATATAGGGTTTTATCTTGGGATAATTATGTCAATCGTAGCAGTAATAGTAAAAATAATGCCAGACTCTCCTGACGCAAACTTAGAGGAAATTCACGATCAGACATTAAAAATCCTAGAATCCCAAGGCGCAAAGAACCTTTCATTTGAAGAAAAAGAAATTGCTTTCGGCCTCAAAGCGTTAATGATAAAGTTCGCATGGCCAGAAGAAAAAGACACAGACATAATAGAATCCTCACTACAAAAAATAGAGCACGTCTCCTCTGTCTCAATTGAAGATTACAGGCGGGCATTCGGCTAAGCCTCAAGGCGCGCAACAGCTCTTTTTATAAAATCATCGGTAATTAATCTATAGTCCTGTAAAGGCTCATAATCCCGAGACTTAAGAAAACCCTTTAAACTCTCTGGCCCTGCTCCCGCCTCAAGTGGCATATACCTCACCCTAACGACTCTTCGATAAACTCCCTGCCAAGGCTCAACCGCCCCGTTATTAATGGGAAAATTCTCGTGGACAACATCACTCAAAAATTTGCCATCAAAAAATAAATAATGCCTCCTATTATAATTCGCGCCAAATTTCTGAAACTCCACAAGAGAATTCGCATCTAACCAATCGTCAAAACGATCCCGCTCATCCCAAATATCGCTCCATGCGAACCCTTCTCCTTCGTCTCTCATAACCTTTCTAGGAAGCGAGATCCTTTTCGTATATTCCGGTGACATAAAATACAAAATCCCGACATTTTTTACATCTGCAAACACACGATTCATATATCTCACAATCACACCGAGTATTTTAATATTTATGTAGTAAAACATACTTATACAACAAGCTATAAATAACACCCTCTCCATATAATCAAAATGTCATTAACACAAGACCAAATCAAAGAGCTAAAAGACCAGTTGAAATCGCAAGTCCAAAATCTCCCCCAAGAAAAGAAGTCCCTCGCATTAAAACAAATAGAAGAAATGTCTCCCGAATCTCTCGAAACCCTTCTCAGCCAACAGCAAGCCCCATCAGAAGGAAAAACAATTTACAGAATGATTGTCAATAAAGAAGTTGACTCAGTCCAAATCTCCGAGAATCAAGAAGCAATAGCAGTTCTTGAAATCTCCCCTATCTCAAAAGGGCATACACTAATAATCCCAAAAGCACCCATCACAAACCCAAAAGAACTCCCAAAAACAATATTCTCCCTGGCACAGGAATTAACAGATAAATTAGTCTCTAATCTAAAAGCCAATTCTGTTAAAGCAGAAACAGAAAAAAAGTTCGGCGAAGTAGTCTTAAATCTAATTCCAATTTACAACAAAGAACTCTCACTCACCTCTCCAAGAACAAAAGCCTCTCCCCAACAACTCCAAGAAATAAAATCCGCGCTCGAAACAATAAAAATTTCCAGCAAGCCGCAAAAAATTAAAATAGAAACTCCAAAACATCAAAAGCCCCTAAAGTTAAAGAGGCGTATACCATAATCCCCAACGCGCCCAAAAACGACGGCGTGAAAGGAATACCTTCTTTTATCAAAACTCTCTTCCTCGCTCTCTTTATCTTCCTTATCTCCGCCAAACTCAAACCATGAACACTCTTCCTAATCACCAAACTCCCGATCCTCACATCTCTCTCAAGCCAATCTCCCTCTTGCAATTCATCCCAGTGCTTCAACTTCACCATCAATTTATCAACCGCTCTCAAATAAGCATACAAAACCAATCCCCCCATCAAAAACAAAACAAAAGCTATCCACAAAAGAAACTCGCTTAAAAAAAAGAACAAAACCGCTAAAACAACAGCGACAGCAAAAAGCCACTTTACTTTATGCAAGTTTCTCCTAAACTCCCCTCTAAATTTTCCCCAATCTCTCAGCGAAATAAAAAAGCTATAAAAAACTCCATAGATCGCTCCGACAAAAAACAGCACAAAAACAAATCCTAAACCAAGATAAAGCAGACTCCAGTAGCTAGTGTAAGGGAGTATTACTCCGTACCCCATTAAGAGCTTCGCGTCGCCGCCGGCAAAAACCCTGCTGTAATAAAAAGCCCAGGCAAAAACAAAAAAAATCCCAAAGCCCGCGAGCCCCAGAACAAAAAATTTCCAATTAGAAAAAGCAGAAGCGTAAAGAGCCCTATAAGCAAGCCCCACAACAATAAAACTAAAGTTAAGCCAGTTTGAAACTTCCTGCGTCTTCAAGTCCTGCACAATCGCAAAAATCGTCCAGACGAACGCGAGCCCAAACAAAAAGTAATACTCCTCCATCTCTAAAAAAGAAAAACAATGTTTATATTCTTTCCCTCGCATACTATAAGATAAAGCCGCCCGCGATTTGTGTCCAATTTTAAAATAAGATAAAGCTTCTCAAAATTAGCTATCCAACTTCAATTAACTCTCCCAAAAACCTTTATTAATCCTCTTTCCCTAAACAAAGAATGAAAAAAAGAGCCCCAAAAGAAATCAGCAAATATCTTTTCTGGGCAGTAATCGCTCTTCTAGTCATCCTCTCCTTCTTCATAATCAAGCCATTCATAATCCCACTTATATCAGCATTCATCCTCGCATATCTGACAAAACCGCTCTACAACAAATTAAAACTCAAACTCCCTAACTCACTCTCCGCAATATTATGCGTCTTGCTCGCCCTAATAATATTCGTCCTTCCTCTCGGAGCAATCCTGACAGGAATAACAACTCAAGCTTCCTCATCTCTAAACAAACAAAGCATCAAGGACGCATTAAACTCCCTATCTTCTCTCCCCTTAATCTCAAGTCTAAATATAAATCTTGAAGCGCTCACGCAAAACGTCATAAACCTCATCATCTCCCTGCTCAGTTCAGCTCTCTCTCATCTTCCCTCAATAATTCTAAGCGTTCTAATAATATTCTTCGGAATGTATTACATCTTATTAAGCTGGGATCCACTTTCAAAAAAACTAAAAGACTACCTCCCATTCACCGACAAAGAAAAAGTAGCAAGGGACATAGCTCAAACAACAAACTCCTTAATCTACGGAACAATTTTAATAGCGGCAATACAATTCGCACTCGCAATAGCTGGCTTCTACCTCTCCGGCGTCAGCGCCTTCCTTCTTCTCCCAGCTCTAATCTTCTTCCTCGCCTTCATCCCAGGATTAGGCCCAGCAGTCGTTTGGGTGCCAATGGCAATATTCTACTTCTTCACAAAAGACTATCCAACTCTCATAGGAGTTCTGCTCACAGGTCTTATACTCTCAATCTACATTGACACAATCCTAAGAGCAAAACTCCTAAGCAAAAAGTCAAAACTCAACCCCCTCCTAATGCTGATAGGAATCCTCGGCGGAATATCAATATTCGGAATCTTCGGCTTCATAATCGGTCCCCTAATCCTCAACTACACGATAAAGTTATTGGAAGAAGCCGTCAAAGAAAGATAATCCTATTACAAGACACAGCCTCTCGCAATTTGTGTCCAATTTTAAAATGAGACAGAACTGCTCTAAATAGCTGTCCTATTTTATAATAAGACAGGGCTTCACAAAACTGGCTGTCCAATTTTAAAAAAAGAAAAGCTAAGCTTTAACTTTCGTCCCCCGATACTTCCCGCCCTTCTTGTATTTATTATAAAACATCTTCGCCTTCTTATCTCGCTTCGTCTTCCGCCTCTCTTTGTCTCCTCTTACCATTTTAAAGAACTAATTAACTATAACTTGAACAAAGTTCATAGATACTCCTACAAGCCTTGTTATTAACTAAAACATCCTTACCATCACAAATATCTTTCTTTTTAGCATCTGTATTCTCTGCATTTATCAAAGAAGCACATCTATCAGATTCCGTATTGATAGGACAATCTGGCTTAGTTTTACTGGCAGCAAGCTTGGCGTCTATGCTCTCCTGCAATCTTGCATCCTCACAATTTACAAGTTGATCCTTTCCCTCAACACTAACCTCCTTGAAAGAACAATAATCAATAAGAAGCTCTGCATTCGCCGCAACTATGCAGCTCTCTGCAACCGCCTGCAAATCCTGTCCAGGCAAAATATCAACTTTCCCAAAAATAAAATCAAACCCCCTCGTAAATCCAATTATCAACACAACTACAACTACAATCCCCAAAACAATCAACAACAATGTAGTAAGTGTCAAGCCTTCTTGCCCTCGCCTATTATGAGACACATCCGTTCGCAATTTGTGTCCTATTTCAAAAGATCGATTGTCCAATTTCCTCATTCCCTCTTTTCTCATAACCTATCTAACAATTATTTATTTATAAACCTTACCTTTAAACGTCACAAAACCCTTCGGGTTTTAACCCCGCACTAAAGTGCGGGGCTTGTTCGTGGTTTTGTGACCACCGAGAAAATCCACGGCAAAACAACCACGGACTAAAGTCCGTGGATTTTAACGAGTGTTAAAATTTCTCCGAACTTCATTTCTGCCCCGCTTCGCCTGCACAAATAAGTCCTCGTCAAAACTCAATGTGTAACTCCCCTTTCCGCTATCAACAAAGCTGAACTTCCCATTCCTAATCTCTCCGAAAAAATTCCCCGCTCCAAAATATCCAATATCTCTCATGGAAGCAATTTGCTTAAACCTCTCCTTCAAATCCTCTTCAGAACAAATCTCTAAGCCATAAACACTCTCGTCGCAATTAATAGAGTCTCTAGCAATAACATCAGCGCTCTCCAAAACATACTGCTCAGCAAACTCAACCTCAGTCATTATATCACTAGTTTCCTTGCTCCAATCGCCAAAATCTCCCTTGAAACCAGCCATCGCCAGCAGCGAAACAACTGCAAAAAATATCGCAACCAAAAACAATATTATCGTCGACACATCTCCTCTCTTATTCATTTTTCCTCCCCAAAATCAACTCCCTATCACTCAATCCCTGATGAATACACTCGCCCTCATAAAAAGCAATCCCATCATATCTAACTTCTCCGGCAGAATTCTTTATCTCCAATGGAATCCTCGTCAAATGCTCGCCATTAATATAAAATGCCTCGTCATACTGGCTAAAACTCTCGCACGGAATTGGAGAAAATCCAGAATTATAATCACACGCAAACACTTGCCTGTATCCTCCTCCACTCTCCAGCCCATAAATAGATAAACAGCTCTCCTTGTCCTTTACATGCTCCCAAAATACTTCATCATTTTGTAATAGCATCTTCTCACTCGGCGCAGACAAATATTTGTAAGTTAGCTCAAAGCCATTCAGTAAAAAAAACTCGCCAGGCGTACTTACATAAGCCTCGGGCAAGGAAGCTCCCCTCGTCCCGCTCATCAGCGCAGCCAAGACAACAAAAATCAACATCACAAAAAATATCGCCAGCATCACCGGAAATGTCGTGATTATCTTGCCAATTTGCCCGCGCCTATTATAAGACAGAGCCACAGAATTGGCTGTCCTATTTTGAAATAAAAAGCTTTGTCTATTATGAGACAAAGCCGCACGAAATTGATTGTCCAATTTACAACAAGACAGAGCTTCATTAAATTGGCTGTCCAATTTCCCTCGCGACTCATCGCCTAATTTGCTCATATCTCAACACCTCTCTTCTTCGCAACTTGATTGCTTCCCGCTATAACACTATACTCAACTCCATTCTTGCTCACGCTCTCATCAACACATCTCGGAAAAGCGTCGTTCTCTTTCACGCCTTTAAACCTGCACGCCTGAAAATTCCCTCCAATCTGAACCTTAGCATCTCCCCCAATAGCACAATCTCCTTCACATATCCTTAAAATCAAATCATTCTCAAGCATAACTACCTCGTCAATCCCGCACTTCTCAAAAAAATCGCTCCAAAATTCAGCCCCAATCTCTCCCTCAACTATACATTTCCTAACTTTATAATTCAACAGCTCTGCATCAACTTCCCTAAAATCATAACCAGCTCCAAAAAATAAATAAACTCCTGCAACTATTCCAACGCTGATTATAAAAATCAAAAACAAAAATGGAAAAATCATCATCTGATTTCCCAACTGCCCGCGCCTATTATAAGACAGAGCCACAGAATTGGCTGTCCTATTTTGAAATAAAAAGCTTTGTCTATTATGAGACAAAGCCGCTCGCGATGGATTGTCTAATTTCTCTCGCAATTTGTGTCCTATTCCAAAAGATTGACTGCCCAATTTCCCCCTCAATAAACTACTCATTTTCCCTCCCCTCCACAACCTTAAGCTTCAGCAGATTAACAGGCACTCCCAACCTCAACTCCCACTCAACATCAACATCATTAAAATAATTATAACAAGTCCTTCTCGTTGAACTCAACCGCACGCAAACCTCGTTGTCCCCATTGTCAATCCTAAACATATCATTAAAACTCTCAACTCCATTCCCTCTTCCAATCTCAGTCCCGCGATGAACATCCAAAACAATCTCGTCGCCCGGCGAAGCCAAATTAATAACTTTAGTAATCTCCTTCGCGTAATAATCCTCCCAAACCGCCGCCCCATCAACCTGATTAAAAACAAAAGCTCCGAGCGAAATCACAAACAAAGCTATGAATATCAAATAAATTATATTATTCATCACCAACTCGTTCATCCCGCCTTTCTTGTCCATTTTATTTTACGTTAATATCCGGAACAGATATTATCTTTCCATCCTTATAATCATCAGAATAATATTCCACACTCAACCTTCCCGTCTGGGCTGTTACATTCAAAATTAATAAATTCTCAGCCAACTGAACATTCCTTTTTATTATTGGATTATCCAAGCTGTCCATATAATAAAGATAACTCGCTGTTCCCACATTCTCAAAATCTATATCTTCACAAAAACCATTAGTCTGACAATCACTGCTTGAGCTTCCTCTGCAAACGCATAAACAACTCTCAAAAAAACATTTATCAGGTTTCGGAAACTCATTCTTGCCCCAAGCAAGAAAATACCAATTCTCCCCGCCCTTAAACCCCTGAACAAAAAACTCATTTGACTCCCCGGGCTCAAGCGCTTTTATTTTCCCCGCCAAAAACTCAAGACTGCTCTTAGCATTGTCCGCCTCATTGCTCGCTGCCAGCGAATAAAGCTTAACAATCCCAAAAATCAAAAGCCCAATCCCAACAACAGCTATTATCAAACTCAAGACATTGTTCGTCAATGTTTCAGCTCCCCGCCTATTATAAGATAGAGTCACAGAATTGGCTGTCCTATTTTGAAATAAAGAGCTTCGCCTATTAAAAGACAAAACCGACCGAAATTGATTGTCCAATTTACAACAAGACAGAGCTTCATTAAATTGGCTGTCCAATTTCGCTCGCGATTTGTGTCCAATTCCAAAATAAGACAGAGCTTCTCTAAATGGCTGTCCAATTCCAAAAAACCAATCGCCTCTCATCATGGATTCCCCTCAATTCTATAACAAAGCTCATTAACTTTCTTTATGTTATTATAATCAACAGGCATAACAACAGAGCATCCGAATCTATCATCCCGATTATTCTCACTCTTGCTGAACTGCCCGCACTTCGCAATTGAAATCTGCTGATCTCTAAAAGCTCCGTAAGCTCTTAGCCCTCCAGTCCCAGCAATCACTGCAGCCCCTCCCAAAAAAGAAATGATAGGATGTGCAAATACAATCTTTCCCGACGGCCCAAAAGCATAAGCCCCCCCAAGCAAAAATCCAGTTGCGCCCAAAGCACCCTCGCTAAACCCCTTCCAAGCGCTTTCATCCGTTTTTATCTGCATAAACAAAACACCAATTTGATCACTCCCTCCAACCCTATTCTCCTCCAAAAAACTCTCCTGCTCAAACTCTGCTGAATATCCTCCAATCCCAAAATAATCAAGATATGTCGAACCGCCCCCAGGCATCTGCACCTCTTCAATATATCCATTAACATCAACTTTATCCAGCAACTCTTTATTCTTCAAAACATCATCTGCCAGCGCAACTCTTGAACAAATCACGCACGACGGCCCTGTCGCCTCAACCTTCAAACTCTTCGCGAGATTATCCAGCAAACCAAGACTCATTGGCTCAGCAAACAAATCCAATTTCCCCTCGCCCATCTGGCTCCAGCAAGTCCTCATCGCCTCAGCGCTCGCTTTCTCAATCTGGCGCGCCTTCTCGTCAACATCCCCTTTCAATCTAACCATCTCAACATTTTTCTCACCAGCAAACTGCTCACATTTGCCCCCAAGAAAATCATTATCAGTAATGCAGTATTTTTTAGTAGAACATTTCAGAGGCACATATCCCTGCACGCCGCTCGGAATGCTCGCTCTGCTCAAAACACTCAACTTGCAAACCTCATCAGTAGAAAAACTCTCAAACTCCAAACTAAACAGCAAAATCAAAACTATCACAAAACCAATTATCGCCAATATTAAAACAACAAGATACTGCAAAGCAATCTCCCCTTTTTTCATGCCTTTCTTAGCAAAAACAGCTTTATAGGTTTTTCTTTGCCCGCCCAAAGATCAATCTATAGTAACGCTCCCCGCCCCTACCTTCGCCCCATAACTCTTACCTTCTCGTTGCAAAGTCGCCTCTGCAATCTTATTCAACTTCCATTCAATCAAAGAATCTCTTAAAGACTGCAACTCTTCAGCAGAATACTCTTTCTTATTAGCACAACCTGTCTGATTACTCTCCAAACATTCATATTGCGGAACTGAAATCTGCATATTAATTCCATCATCTTGGAAAATTGTCGCCTTGCAAGTTTCTCCGTCGCAAACAAGCTCTGAAATCTCAGGATTAGTTATATTAACTCCTGAAAGAGCCTGTTCTTTTTCAGCAGATAAATCAATCATTATATTTGTCATCGACAAAGCAATTACACCCACAACTACGAAGATCAATGCAATCCCTAAGATTAATTTATATCTCATCCGCAAGTACACACTCCTGATCCGTTTGGAGCATCAGAGCAAGTTCCTAAGCTTCCATCTGATTTTATGCAGACAACTTTTCCCGCCCCATCACTGCTAATACTTGAAATATTTACTTCTCCGTCTTTCTTAATCCTCATTCTTTCTGTTGTCCCGTCTGTTGTGAGAACAATATCATCTCCTGTCTTTGAGCCTCTATGCCCAATCCAAAGTGCATTTGGAAAAGTTGGAGCGCTTGGATTTCCGATTGCTATCGTTC
>CAYIAU010000020.1:0-9551 GCA_964361465.1 Candidatus Woesearchaeota archaeon | reverse complement strand
AACCAAGCTTTATCCACACTCTAAAGAATGTGGTTTTATCTTTGGATAAAAAATTCAAAATTAGAGGAAGTTATAGAAAAAATCAAGATAATTTTTAGATTAAACTAAAAATTACTTCTACCTCCAAACAACATCAACATCATCAGTCCTCTCTCTCGGCTTGACTTTAATGCTCTCGGCGCTTTCCCTCACGCCAGACTTAAACATAATCTCCCCAGTGAAAGCAATCATCGCCCCGTTATCAATAAGAAATTCCCGCGCAGGACAAAAAAACTTCGCTCCTCTTTCCAAGCACATTATCTTGCACATCTCCTGAAATCTTGAATTGCACGCTACACCTCCTCCCAAAACCAACTCCTTCTTCCCAGTATGAGCCAATGCCCTCTCGCCCGCCTCAACTAACATCGCGAACGCAGTCTCCTGCAAAGAAAAAGCCAAGTCATTCAAAGAAACCCCTGAATCATACAATTGCTGCAATTTAGTCTGCATCCCTGAAAAAGAAACATCCATTCCCTTGATTGAATAAGGCAGCTCCAAATAATTCCCCCCTCTTGCCAATCGCTCAATCTCAGGTCCGCCGGGAAAGCCAATCCCAACATGACGCGCAAACTTGTCAATGAAATTCCCAACACCTAAATCTAAAGTCTCCCCAAAAATTCTGTATTTGCCAGAAGAGTAAGCAATTATCTGCGTGTTTGCGCCAGAAGCATAAAGCAAAACAGGATCTTCCGCGCCCTCCTGCCTACCAATCTCCAAATGCGCAATACAATGATTGACTCCAACCAAAGGCACTTTCAATTCCTCAGATTTCCTCTTCGCAAAAGCCATTCCCTCATAAAGACAAGGAGCCAAGCCCGGCGCATTTGAAACAGCAATCGCTTCTATCTCGCCCTCGTCAATTCCCGCCGCCTGCAAAGCCAAAGCCCAAACTCCCTCAGCCACTTCTCTATGATGCTTCGCACTTTCAGCAGGAACAATCCCGCCGCTCTCAGTAGAATACATATCTCTCTCGTTCGCAAGTATTTTCCCGTTGCTGACAACTCCGACGCCAAAAGTGTGCGCCGTGCATTCAATTCCAACTATCACAAAGCCCTTGCGTTTTTTTAGGGCTTTGTGAGACAGAGACAAAACTAACCCTAAATCATTTTGTTTTGTTCTCTGTCTCATAGCTTAAAAATAAAAAGAGAGTTTATAAATAATACGCATTCTATCACAAACTTCTATGCTCTATTTCCTAACTAATAATACTCACATCACCTAAAAACCAACAAAAAATAAAAAAAATCAATCTTTATCTCCTCTTTTTCTTTCTTCCGCCGCGAGACATTTTTGCTTCGCAAACATTTCCTTTACCATCAACATAGTAAAGATAGCCTGACTTCCTTTTCACAACGCCCTTCGCAATAACTTTTCCCATTTCACACCTCCTTTTAAAAACTATTAAATACGAAAAACCAATTATCTATTTAAATCTTTCCCCGTCGACGCCCTGTCAAGCCACGACGAAAAAAATCAATTATTTCTCTGTTCCTCTCCGAAACAGGAATCTCAACAAGTTTCCTAAACTTCTGCGATGGCACAACTCTCGCCCTGAAAGGCATCACTATTTCAAGCGAAACAACCCTATTCTCCCCATCAAGCCAAACCGCAAGAAAAGGAAAAAAAACAAAAAAAGAATGAATCACTCTTCTCCCTTCTTCACCAAAATCAAAAAGTAAATTTTCAGCATCCCGAGACCGAAACATCAATCCTCTTGCTCTTCCAAAAAAACCAACTCTTTTCACAGCAACTTCAATTCTCCTCTTCTTAAAATAAATTCTCATAATAAAGAAAAGAAAAGAAAGTTAATAAACTTTCATAGAGCTTTGAGAACAAAAGATATTTAACGCTAAAGGACTTACTCTTTTAATGTATACGATTTTTGAAGTAACGGACAAGAATGACAAGTTGATCAGACTAACAGATAAACAACATTCACATATTATGAAAGCGCATTCTTATATGCATAAATATCTGGAAAAAATCAAAGAAACATTGCAAAATCCAGATAAAATAAAATCCTATTCATTTGATAAAAATGTTAATTATTTCTACAAAGGTTACAAAAACTTGGAAAAACCAAACAAGTTCTTGTTGGTAATAGTAAAATACTTAAACGGAGAGGGATATATCATTTCATCATACCTAACAGCAAAGATGCAATGAAAGAACACAACACATACGATGTATATTATGATGAAGAAGCAGATTTCTTAGAGGTATCCTTCGAAACCCCAGCAAAAGAAGGAACAACAGAAGAAATACAAGAAGGAGTTTTCGTAACTAGAAGCATAGATACAAATAACGTATCTAACATTGGCATTTTATCCTTCAAAAAAAGAGTTCAAGTTCTAAAAGAAGTTTTAGCTTCTTTAAACAAAAAACTTCCAATTGAAATAAACCTCCCTTCTAATTAGGCTGTTATTAGCTAATACCTTTCTTCCGAGTCTATCATAAATTATACTAGCCAAACAAACTCTTCGCCTGTTGCATTATATGTTCTTCAAGTTGACGTTTCTTCTTCTTCAGCTCCTCCTCTTTCTTGCCAATTTCCTCTCTAAGCTTTGCCTCAAACTCTGCCTGCATCGTCGTCCTTATCTTCCTCTCACTCTCCGCAACCTCTCTCGCTATCTTCGCGTCTCTCTCCCTATTCATCTGATTGACTCGCTCAATAAATCTGCTCTGAAGATTTCGCTTTACAGAATTAACTTCCTGCGCAAGCTTTGCCCTCTCCTCCTTCTTAATAGCCTCAATCTTTTTCTCCTCCCGCTCCCTAAATGCCTGCGCCTGCGCCTCTAAATATTTCTTCTCCTCTGCAAGACTCTTCATCTTCTGATTGAAAACGAACCCAATAGCTTTCTCGCTCTTTCTCGCCTTCTCCAACCTCTCTCTCAATTCACTCTCTTCTCTCTCGAGCTTCTGCTTCAATTCATTCTCCTGCCTCTGCAATTCAGCAAATTTCCTGCTCTTGCTTTTCTCAATGCGCGCTCTAATCTTCGCTTTCTCCCTCTCCAAAATTTCCTTCTCGCTCTTCTGCCTTGCTATCAATCCAAAAAGTTTTCTCCTCAAAGCTCCCTTGCCTGACTTCAGTTTTTCAGCAGTCCTCTTTCTCTCTTGCTCTAGCTTCGCCTTCTCCAAATTCAACTTCTTCAAAACCCTCTGCCTCTCTTCTTTCAGTCTAGCCATCTCCTTCCTCTTCATATCATTAAACTTTATTCTCTCTAACTTCTTCGCTTTCTCAAGCTCACTCCTAATTTTCCCAACTGCCTGCTCGTGCCCCCTCACAGCCCTCTCAAGCTCGTTTTTTTTCTTCTCTGCTTCAGAAAGTTTTTCGTCAAGAGTTTTTTTCTGCCCCTCAATAACTTCCTTCAAAGAACTCTCTCTCATAGAATAATGAGAATACAAGGCGCTGTTCAATCGCCTCTTCTCAGAATCAAGCCGCCGTGCGTTCTCCTTCAAAAGCAAAGCTATCACTTTCTTCTTCTCCAAATTAAGTTTTTTCTCAAGCTCTGCGTCAAATCTCCTCTTTATCTCTCTCTTCAGCGCCTCGTCTGCCTCCTTTTTGTATTTCTCGTGAAAATCTCTCACTCTCTCCTTATACTTCTCGCCAAACTTTCTCACAAGCTCATCATACTTCTCAGTGAAAATTTTCTTCTGCGCCTCTGTCTCTTGCCTGTATTTTGATTCAACCGAAGACTCTTTCTCCTTAACTTTCTTGCTCAACTCTGCCTTTATCCCAGAAACAAAATCATCAAACCTGCTGTCAACTATCACTCCCACTCCAGAATCAATCTTCACTTTATGTGCATGCATATGCTCTTTAAACTTTTCAACAAGTTCTCTCAGGTCCTTCTCAAGCTTCGGAATCTCCCTAACATCTTTCATCTCTTTCTTATTCAACTGCTTCCTCACAGAAACTTTCCTTCTCTTATTTATAACACTCTCAAGTTCGCGAATCTTCCGCTTCATCTTCTCGCCGGTAAACTCCCTCTCTCCCCTCTTCTTCTCTATCTTCCTCCTCAAAACCCCAATCTCCCTATGAATCTTCGGAATCGCATTCACATCCTTCAGCTTCGCTCTTATCAAGCTCTCTTCCTGCTCAAACCCGCTAGTATCCAAAGCATTAAGCTCTGCCCTAAACGCCTCAAGCTTCTGAATCTTCCCTGCAAATTCATTAAACTCTTTTTTTATCTGCTCTTTCGTCAACATTTTAATCCCGCAGCACTACAACAAGACACAGCTTCTCAAATTTGTGTCCTATTTTGATATAATACGCCTCATTTCTTTTTATATCCTTCGCTCCCTTTCTGCTCCCCGCCCCTACCATATCCTTCTCTCTTCCACTCCTTCATCATCTTCTTCATATCATTCACGCTGATTTTTTTCAACCGATATTCCAATCCCGTAGTATTATATCCCTGCGCCCCCCATTTATTGAGTTTCCTAACCATCTCCTTCGTATTCCCCGCCTTGCTCAAATTCTTAAATTCACTAAACCGCGCCTTCTGCTTGTCCTTGAGCGCGCGAACTTTCTCTCTAATCTCTCGCTTAATCTCCCGATAATCCCCTGCCTTCCGAGTCCTAAGCACTCTTCCCTGCGCCAGCAAAAATTTCTTCTGATTATTCAACTCAAGAGAATTGTATCGTCTTAATTGCATAAGCATCCTGTCCCTATCGCGAACAATATAAACAAAAAGAAAAATAATTCCCAAGAAAAAAGCAACAAAAATCCCCAGAACAAGAACAAACATCAAGTTAAGATTATCCAAACCTCCAAAGCCGCTTTTCTCTTCCTCAGGATTGGAAACGCTAAACAATTTCGTTGAAACTCCCACAGAATTCCTGTATCTGGCAATCGCCGCAAAAACATAAGGTCCCTCCTCAATATATTCAGGAAGATTCAAAGACTTTGAAGCGCTCGCCTGCTTATCAACAACTATGCTCTCGGTTTCAGAACTTATCGCCTCGCCGTCAAAATTATACAAAAAATATTCTGTATTAACATTCGTTGAGCCCAGCCCAGTATTCGTCCCGCCAGAAGTCAAGTCAAAAAATTTGAGCTGCACTAAAAGCTTATCGCCCGGCTTCAAATTATTATACTGCGGAGGAATCTCAAGATTCACATCAAAAAAAACATCAAGCGACTCAACTTCAAAAATAACAGGAATAAATAATTCCTCTTCTTCGCCCAAAACTATTATCTTGCCAACATAAACTCCAGGCTCAAGTCCCTTGGAATAAAAAACTAAATCAATCTCCTCCTTCTCGTCGATATCTAACAATAAAGAGTTCGCGCTCAAGACAATCCCAGGAACATTAACAACCTCAATCTTTACTTCCCCTGCCCTATCGCTGGACAGCCCAATCGTCCTGCTCGTCGTCCCATCTCCTTTCAAAGAAACCTTGAGCAAAACCTGCGTGGTTTCCAAACTTCCTTTTGACTGCGTAGAATCAAAAACTCCATATGCAGACCTCGAAGAAGACTCTTCGTCATAGACTCCATAAACAGAAATCCGCGCACTCGCCAAAGAAATAAAACTAATCAAGAACATAAATACTACTAAACAAAATACACCTCTCCTGCTCATAAGATTACTACTCAATCAACTAATTTAAACCTTACTGATAACTATCTATAAACCGCAGTTGAATTTACCCCTGCAACCTAAAAATCAAGTCCCTCTGTCCCAATTACGTTTGTTCTTCCATTTATCGCGTTGTAAGTATAAGTAACCTTACCAGAAATTTTCTTTAATATTGGGATTCCAAAAATACTATTAATTCTTATATAGCGGTATCCTTCTGATTTGACCTGTAAAAACTCTCCCGCCTCTGCTACAATCACCGAATTAACAAATTGAACACTATACCTCTCATTATCCCCTCTTCCATTTCTACCCTGCACATACAAGTAGCCCTCGCCGCTGTTCGCTGTTTTGGTGCTTCTCGTCACCCAAGCTGAAAAGTCAGAGCGCTCAATTACAAAATTCAAATCACCTTCTACATTTAGTGCATTCCCTCCCCGCCCTCTCAAGTTAAGCGTCAAAAAATCAATAGCGCTTACGCTCTCAAAAACAAAAAGCAAAATCACAAAGCCCTTGCGTCTTACCACGCACTTTAGTGCGTGGTTTATTTAGGCTTTGGGAGACAGAGACAAAACCAATTCCGAAGGAATTGTCCACTGCCTTTAGGCAGTGGTTTGTTTTGTGCTCTGTATTAGAAACACAAAAATTAATAGTTTCATCTAAATCACCTCCCTTTACCTCTCTTCCATCTCCTAATCTGCCCAGCCATCTTCCCTCTCCCCCTCAAAGCCCAAGTTACAACACCAACTGAAATCACTCCCAAAATAATTCCCAGAATAATCAAATAACTCCCGCCAAGTATGCGCCTGATATCATATTTGCTCTTCACTATCTCAAACCCAGAGCTTGAAGTCGCGAAAGCTCCAGGATAAACAATCTCCATTCCCAAAACATACTTGCCAGGCTCCAAGCCCTCTGTTGAAAACTCCTTGACAAAACTCCTCTCTCCCAAAACAAAGAAAGTCTCGCTCTGCTCAAACAAAACTTCTCCCTCAAAATTCTTTATCATATAAGTCGCAACCACATCTACTTTCTCCTCAGGCCCAACCTGAATCAAGCTCACCTGCGCGCGCAAACCATCTCCTGCGACTAAATAAGCGTCCCTGTCAAAAACATCTATGGATGCGTCAAACAAGAAGTTCTCGCTTCTCACATTTGTGACAATTGTCACTTCATCTACTTTCACTCCTCCAACACTAAAGACAATCTTCCCTGTCCTAAGCCCTCGGTCCAATGGACTTATATTTATTTGAATGCTTTCTGTCTCGCCTGCCTCTATACTCAAACTCCCTGGAACTTTAATCAAATCCTCTAATCCAACAACTTTAACCTCGAGAATAACTTTTCTGTTTCCTCTGTTAGTAACTTCTATTTCTCTAACTCCTTCCTCTCCCTCTATAACATTAATGGCTAACGAAACCGGATTTATACTAATTCTCGCCTGCCCTGCAGAAGTTGGAGAGCCGCCGCCCCCGCTGCTTCCTCCGCCTCCCCCAGTGCCTCCACCGCCGCCCTCATCAGAAGAAACACTTACAGAAAATGCAACGCTCTGCGTGTAGTTTGCATTCCCAGAGGTATCATTGCAATAAGCATTTAATGTGTAAGCCGCGTTTGAAACACTACTCTCTGTCGCGTTAAAGTCAATATCTCCGTTGTTCGTCAGCGTCTTATTAGAAACACCAGCGTTCAAGCTATACTCACAATATCCTCCCTCATTCAAAGTCAAATTCACATTATAAGAATTCGTCGTCTTTGTCGTCGTATCCGGAGAATTTATCGTGACAACAGAAGAAGTCCCATCAAAACTAAAGGTTATATTTGCAGTGTCATTCCTGTTCCCATAAGTATCATTAGAATAAACTTGAAATACATAACTCGCGTCACCTATTGAACTATTACTTCTGTTAAACTCCCTCCCAAACAATTCAACTTCATTACCACTCATTGAATAATTGTTAATTCCTGCATCAAGAGTAAACTCAGAAGTTCCATTCTCATTCAAAGAAACGCTGAAATTCAAAGGCAAATTCCCACTTCCATAACTTGTATTGGCTGGGAAGTTAATTGTAACAACTGGCTCTGTTGCATCTCCAATACTATAAGTCCCCTCCCCAGAACTATTAAAAATAACATTGTCAGCTGTTAAAGCAGTAAAGTTAGTGCAGTCAGAACAAGACACTCCTTCCTTCAAAACTCCAATACTGCTAAACCCTCTGTCCCCAATCCCATAAAGCGTGATGTTAGCACTCTCGTTCATACCAATGTTATCTGTCGCGTTAATAATCACAGAATTATTAGAAATTTGAACATCCCCTGTCAAATTAAAGCCAGTTCCATTCACAGCTCCATAAACAAATTCAACCAAACCAAAAGTCGTGTTCTCAATGCTTATTAGTCCCCCATCCCCAGTAAAAGTATAATTCTCAATGTAAGGCATGTCACTCAAATAAGTCCTATCTATTCCAGCCGTATCAAAATTGATATGATAAACGCTCTGATTAGTGCTGTGCAAAGTAACATTTGTTATATTGTTATTGTCTGCGGCAGCGCCACTAAATAGAATACTATCTGCAGCACTCGCATTGATGCTTCCCTCTGAAATAACATTATCAGTTGAGGAATCAGCAATATAAATCCCGTATGCATTTGCGAGCGAGGTTGTGATAGAAGGATTTGTTATGGAGATATTAGAGGAATTGGTAATATAAATCCCGTATGCATTTGCGAGCGAGGTTGTGATAATCGGGCTCGTTATAGTAGTGCTATTAGAAGATTCTGAAACAAAAATTCCAATTCCGCTAGAGCCAGTTGTTGTTATATTGGGGTTATTTATGCTAGTATTCAATGTATAATCCTCTATGAAAATTCCGTATCCATTATTTATGCCAGAGGTAGCGATAACAGGATTTGTTATGATAGTATTGTTAGAAGATTGTATAAGATAAATTCCATATGCGGTTGTGCCCAAGATAGTAACATTAGAAGAAGTTATAGTATTTAATGGAGATAATAAATAAATACCCATTCCACCGCTGCCAGAGGTAGTAACATTAGAAGAAGTTATAGTATTGCTCGACGAAGAGTCAGAAAGATAGGCCCCATATCCAAATGTATTTGAGGTAGTTACTACAGAGTTCGAGATAGTACTATTTGATACAGAGAAAAGCCGAATTCCAATTCCGGTATTGCCAGAAGTATCAATAGTTGAGCTAATTATAGTCGCGTTTGTTAAGGATCTAAGATAAACAGCATACGAATTTGTGTTTGAAGTTGTAACGCTGACGTTTTCTATAGTTCCATTATGGACTCCTAAAAAGAAAATACCGAAAGAAGCCGAAGTTGTTCCTCCTTCCACTATTACCGCGTTCTTAACTGTCGTAGAATTATAACCAAGGCTATTATTTACAGCGTTTCCATTCGAGCTCTGTGAGTAATTAATAGTGTAGCCCTGCCCATCTATTGTGACATTATCAGCGTCTATAACAAAACAATTGCCACTTCCGTTTACATTCTCTTTAAGCAAATAAGTAGTATCCACCAGGCTCAAAGTCCCGCACGCCGCAAGATTACTTGCTGTAAATTCAAAAACAATGCTCTCACTATAATTATTATTACCTGCAGTATCATTAGCGTATACATTGAATGTGTAACTTCCGTCGGCAATCGAACTATTGCTCCTATTAAATTCTCTCCCAAACAGTTCAACTTCATTACCACTCATTGAATAATTGTTAATTCCTCCATCAAGAGTAAACTCAACTGTCGCATTCTCGCCTGTTGAAACGCTGAAGTTCAACGGCAGGCTCGTGTCCCCATAGCTTGCGTTCTTAGGGAAGTTTATCGTTACAACAGGAGAAGTGGTATCTCCCTCGCCAATACTATAAGTCCCCTCCCCAGAACTATTAAAAATAACATTGTCAGCTGTTA
>CAYIAU010000019.1:0-9854 GCA_964361465.1 Candidatus Woesearchaeota archaeon | reverse complement strand
TTTGTGATTAGCGAGGATTTCTACGGCGGTCACAAAACCACTAACAAGCCCCGCATTTCAGTGCGGGGTTAAAGCCGAAGGTTTTGTGACTTCCGACAGCGAAGGTACAAATCATGAGGTAAACCGTGAAGACAAGTCTTTTTCTTTACTAATGCCTGTCTTCTCTTCCTCCATATGCCCGGCTCTCTTGATAACCGCCCTGATGCGTTCTACCATTCTCTCCAACCTTATAACTACTTTTATAAGGAATGCTTCTACTTCCAGAATATTTTACCATATAATTTGATAGAATATAACCTATATAAATTTTAGACATCAAGATGCTTGCGAGCCCTCTGCTCTTGAGAGCTGAGATGAGCATCTTGAATGTGTTCAAGACACCAAGACACAAGATTCAAATGAATCTTGATGACCTAAACACGCCCTGTACTTTAGCGTAGGGTTCTTGACATAAGAAAGTTTTATAACTTGAACTCTCGTATATAAATTATGCCAAACACAGAAAACTTCTACGCAGGCGCAGACTATGGCTTAGACCCTGACTACCCTGGCCCAGACATAGCCTCGGTGCCAATAGCTCCTTACATTAGAACCTCACAAATCGGCACAGCAGTCAATCCGCAAACTGCAAATCAAATCAAGGCAGTCTCAGACGCACTCAACACCGGCGTCAAAACCGTTGAAGTTCAGATGACATTCCCTGAAATTGAAAAAGCAATTCCAAATCAGCATCTTAAAGAGATTAATCGGCTCAGACAGCTGACAGGAGCAGAGCTGACTCTGCACGGCCCTATGGTTGAGCCAACCGGCTTCAATCCTCAGAGCCCTTGGAGCGAGTCGCAGAGAGAGCAGGCAGAAAGGCAGATTTGGCAGGCAGTTGAGCGAGGACACCAAATAGACCCTGACGGTAATATAGTTGTAACTCTTCACTCCTCTCAAACACTTCCTGAGCCAAGAACAAGAATAATAACTCCTGAAGGCGAGGAAGTTTCAACAAGCTTGTATGTAATTGACGAAAGAACAGGACGCCAAGGTGCTCTCCCAAAGCCGAAAAAAGACTATCTCTTTGGTACTGAAGCAAATGTTAAGGAAGAACTAAAAAAAATTAACGAAGAGCAATGGACAACTTCTCTCTCCAACGTAAGCATCGCTGCAACAAGAGGAACAGAAGCAATTGAATCTCTTCACCACCAGCTGGAAAGAACAAAAGGTGTAAATGGTTTGGAAGACAAAGACTTGCAAAAAATCTACAAGCTCTCAAAATCAAAAGAAGGGCAGAATTTTATAAATAGCTTAAACCCTGAAGCAAAAAAACTCGCAGAAGGAATAATAGACAACGTCAATTACGGAGATGTCTTCATAAGAGATTCCTACCGAAGTCTCCAGAACTTATATAACGAAGCGTACTACGAGGCAGAAAGAACACGCAATAAAAAAACTCTTGGAAGATTAGATGAATTCAAGGAAGAGATAGCTCCCTTAATGAAAAAATACAAAGACGAGCCTGAAAAAGTTATAGAATTAGGGAGAGCAATAACAAAAGGAATACAGCTCCTTGATTCAATTGAAGCCCCTCAAACATTGAAGCCGCTTGAAGACTTCGCGATAGACAAGGCGTCTGAAACTTTTGCAAATGTAGCTTTCAAGGGATATGAAAAATTCCGCGACAAAGCTCCGATAATCTCAATTGAAAATCCGCCGGTTGGAATGGGAATGACAAGAGCAGAGGAGTTAAACAAACTGATAAAAGAAACGCGCAATAAGTTCGTTGAAAAGGCAAAGGAAAAAGGAATCTCAGAATCAGAAGCAAAAGAGCAGGCAGACAAATTAATCGGCGCGACTTGGGACGTCGGGCATATTAATATGCTCCGTCAATACGGCTACGGCGAAGAGCATCTTAAAAAACAATTTGAGCAGATGGCTCCTTACATAAAGCATCTACATCTTTCTGACAACTTCGGGATGTCGCATTCAGAGCTACCAATGGGAATGGGCAATGTTCCGATGAAGTCTTACGAAGAGCTCCTGAAAAAATACGGCGACAAAGTAAAAAACATAAAAAGAATTATGGAAGCAGGCGACTGGGTTCAGCAATTCGGCGGGGTCTCGCCTTTCTCGCACACTCTGCAAAATTACGGCTCGCCAATATTCGCAATGGACTTCGCTCCTTACTGGAATCAATCAGCAGGCGCAGGCGGCGGCTACTACAGCGGACAAGGTCCAATACTGCCAGACATACATTTCAGAACATATGGCTCTGGCTTTGACGCACTTCCAATTGAACTCGGCGGGCAAATGACAGGAAGAGACCGGCTTACTGGCGGCGCGACAGAATAGTTTAAAAAAGAGTTTGCACTATCTAAATAGAAAATGGCTAAAGAAAAGAAGGTGAAAGTAAAAGAACTGGCTCAAGAAAAGAAAGTTCTGAAAAACGAGAAAGACATAGCGATGAACTTCGCCCAGAGAGTCCATCAAAAATTTGATAGAATGGTGAAGGCGACGGTTCTCTTCGGCAGTCAGGCAAAAAACACTGCGAAACCGAACTCTGATATTGATGTCATAATAGTTATAGACGACGCGTCAATCAACTGGGACTTGGAATTAATTTCCTGGTATCGCGAAGAGCTGGGAAAAATAATTGCCTCGCAAAAATACGGAAGAGATCTCCACGTCAATACCATAAAGCTAACAACTTGGTGGCACGACTTGTTGCACGGCGATCCTGTAGTCTTAAACATACTCAGATACGGCGAGGCACTGATAGACTCCGGCGGCTTCTTCAATCCTCTTAAAATTTTGTTAATCCAAGGAAAAATCCGCTCAACTCCTGAAGCAGTTTATTCTGCTCTTCAAAGGGCGCCAGGCCACATCGCAAGAAGCAAGATAGCTGAAATGTCTGCAGTTGAAGGAGTTTATTGGGCAATGGTTGACTCTGCGCAGGCAGCTCTAATAATGGCAGGCAAGCTCCCTCCAAGCCCAGAGCATCTCCCCATAATGCTGAAAACAACTTTCGTAGATTCAGGAAGAATGAAAATAAACTCTGTAAAAGCTTTGCGTGACATCTATGTTTTGCATAAGTCAATCGCGCACCGCGAAATCAGCGACATCAAGGGTCAAGACATTGACAAATGGCAGGACACTGCAGAGCAGTTCATCTTGGAAATGACGCGCCTTATTGATGAGATGATTGAAGAGAAAAAGGGCTAAATCTATCTAACGCCTGCTCTCGCTAATTCCCTATCAATCTTGTCTTTATGCGCTCCGTAAATAAGGTTTCTTGCGAGTCCAAAGTTTTCTTTGGCTAAGCTCTTGTAAGCTTCCCTTAGAGCTTTTATTCCGTCCTTGCCAGTTTTATTCTTGACTTCCTCATATTTCTTCTTTTCTTCTTCAGCTTTTTCTTTCAAACCAGCTACAGCATACTCTGTAGGTCTACGAGAATAACCCATAGCAGCACCATTTGCAGCTAAATTTACGGCAAGCTCCAAATTTGCAGTACCATGACCTTTCTTTTTGCTACTCTCAATTTGATTCTTTCTTGCCCCTCTAATTATTGCATCGCTAACTTGTTTCGCTTCCTCTTCAGATCTTATATCCCTTTGGTTCTTCTCATATCTCTTAGCAAATTCTTCAGCGCTCTGATAAGCTTGATATCTTGCAAGAACTTCTTTATCCTCTTCAGACGCAGAACTAACAATTAAAGGCGCGGATCTTTCGTTAGCAAGCAATTTCTCTAATGTTCCATCCTCAACAGAATTATCTACAAAATCATTAAGATTAGCCATTAAATTAGAAGCGCTCTCGTCAGATGAATCTCTTTTTAAGGCTACTTCTCCTTCAATAAGTTTGTTGTCATTCTCATAGGTAGGACGATTAAGATCGTCAAGGTCCTCTCTTTTCAATATATTGGGGTCTCCTTCCCTCTCGTTTATAAAATTGGCATAACCTAAATCTTTAAGCTTGCTTCCGGCGTCATCTCTGACACTTGAAGGATTACTTTTGTTATCTCTATTTTGAACAAGTTCATCAATACTTCTGGCTTCGTCTAAGTAATCAATAAACTGCCTGAATTCTTGTGGGTTTCCTTTTGCCATATCTTTTCCACTCAAAACCCCTATATAAACCTTTCGGGTTTGTCATCCCCAACAAAGAGTAACAAACTTGCGTTGATAGAATCTCAAAGTCCTTGCGCGATGTTTGGACTCCTCAAGAACTGGAAGTTCTTGATGGCACAGAGAACAGAAGGTTCTCTGAGTTGAGATGCTCGCGATGGTGACAGTGCGACATTAGAAAATATCAAGTCTCTCGTCCTTACCGCCCTTCTCCCACTCTTCCCCAAGCTCAGAATCTCCCTCTCCTTCTTCAAACCCCGCCGCAAGCTCCTCTGCCTCAGGCGGCTCCTCAACTTCCTCCAAAAGTCCCTCTACCTCATCTTTAGAATTATCTTCGTCCAGCTCAATCTCCTCTTCTCTCTTCTCCTCTAAATCAGCGCTCTCAATTGGAATCGCATCATTTAATAACGGAATCTCATTCTTGCCAGAACTATCCTCGCCATCAAGCTTTCCCTCAAGCTCTTTCAAAACAAGCTCTTCCATATCCTGATCAGAAATCATCTCTTTGCCAGCCATTTTAGCCATTGGCACTTCAACTTTCTCGCCGGCGCTAGAACTCTTTTCCTCTTCTGATTCTTTCTCTTCTATTCCACTTTCCTCCTCTGCGCCAGGGACAGAAAAATTCTTCTCAACATCAGCAATAACCTCGCTGACTTTGTAAGCTGCGTCTGCGTTGACAGAAACAGAATCTATTCCCTCGCCGACAAGAAATTTTGCCATCTCAACTCTTGAGCCCGCCTGCCCGCAAATTGAAGTCTCAACGCCATAATGCTTGCATCTCTTTATGACATATCTCATTGAATTCAAGACAGCGGGATTCATTTCGTCATACAAATACTGCACGTCGCCGTTGTTCCTGTCGATAGCTAAGGTAAATTGCGTCAAGTCGTTAGTTCCGAAGCTGATAAAGTCAAGTCCTTCCTCGCAGAGCTTGTTGATAATCTGCACAGCTGCCGGCGTCTCAACCATTACTCCAATCTTAACATTATCTGGAATTCCAACTTCCTCCTTAGCTATCCTCTTCGCTTCCTTCAATTCAGCGACGCTGATTACGAGAGGCATCATAAGCCCTATCTTCTTATTGGGAAATTCGTCAGCGACTTCTTTTACAGCAGTAAACTCCGCTTTCAGAATTTTAGGATGCCGCAGGCTGAATCTTATTCCGTGATCGCCCATCATTGGATTGCTTTCTGTTCCTTTCGGCGCGCCCTCTAAATTCCCATACTCATCGCTTCTAATATCAGAACTCCTAATCCAAATCTCTTCAAACGGCTCTGCTATTCTCCTCAATCCTTTGCTTAAGACAGCAACATAATCTTCTATCTTATCTTCTTTAACATATTTCAGCGGATGCTTTCCTGAGCTCGCAATTATCCCCTCTAATCTGGCAAGTCCGATGCTCTTCGCTCCTGACTTGGCTGCGCGAGAAGCATAATCAGGCAAATCAACAATAACTTTTATTTTTGTTTTTGTAGGGACAATCTGCTTGATTTCCGCCGCCTTCGCCTCACTCCTCCCTTCATAAACCTTTCCTTTTCTTCCATCAACCGTTATCACTTGTCCGTCTTTCAATTTTGAAGTCGCCTCGCCCGTCCCCACAACAGCGGGAATTCCCATCTCTCTTGAGACAATAGACGCATGAGAAGTCAAGCCCCCTTCATCAGTAACAATCGCAGCCGCCCTTTGCATTGAAACAACCATATCAGGATTCGTCATCTTCGTCACTAAAACATCTCCGTTCTTGACTTTCTCAAGTTGGCTCAAATCATTTACGATTTTCACAGATCCGCTCCCAATTCCGGGCGAAGCTCCAAGCCCGGAAAGCAGCTCCTTCCCTCCAATTTCCTCTTCAGCAGAATCCTCAAACTTCGTCGTTATCGGTCTGCTCTGCACAATGTAAATTTCCTCGCCCTCAATCGCAAATTCAATATCCTGCGGCTTTCCGTAATGCTCCTCTAGTTTTTTTGCATACTGGGCCAGTCTCTTGATTTCATAATTTGTCAAAACTCTTTGCCTGCTCTTCTCGGTAGTCAGCTTCACACTCTCGTTCTTTCCAGAAGAATCTCGGACAATAGCTATCTTTTTCTCATTAATTTCTTCGCTTTTTATTTTCAGATTTTCAACATCTGGCTCAACAACATAATTGTCTGGCTTGATGCTCCCTGAAACAATTCCTTCTCCAAGTCCGAAAACCGCCTCTATCAAAATGCTCCCATCATTCCTCACAGGATTCCGCGAGAAAATCACGCCTGACTTTTCAGAGTCAACCATTCTCTGCACCACAACAGCCAAATAAGTTTTGTCGTGCTCAAAGCCCTTTTTCTCCCTATAATAAATCGCCCGCGCTGTAAATAAAGAGGAAAAGCACTGCTTGACTTTTTTCAATAATTCTCTCTCTCCTTTGACATTCAAAAAAGATTCCTGCTGTCCTGCAAATGAAGCATCTGCCAAGTCTTCTGCTGTGGCGCTGCTTCTTACTGCGACAAACGGCGGCTCGTGTCCTGTCCGCAAAATATCCAGCGCTCCTTCTTTAGCGTTAGCCAATTTCTTCTTGTCAACATCGAGAACCTCGTACGCTTCAAGAATATCGCTCTCTAGCTCCTTAGGCATATCGCCCTTGTTAATCAGTTCCCTGATTTTTTTTGAAGCCTCGTTCAAGCTTTCAGTTTCATTAACATCCAAGTTCTTCAGCACCTCATTTATCTTATCTCTTAATCCAGTTTTTTCGATAAAATGCCTGTATGCCTGCGCTGTCACGACAAAGCCCGGCGGTATCGGAAACTTGTTGTTTGACATTTCAGCCAGCGACGCGCCCTTGCCGCCTGCAATCGGCACATCACTATTGCTCAATTCAGAAAACCACTTTACAAAATCACAAAGCCCTTGGGCTTTTTTAGGGCTTTGGGAGACAGAGACAAAAGAATTGTCACTTTTGTTCTCTGTATCATCCTTCGCCTCTTTTCTCTCCATCCTCTACAAAACAAACCAGAGTTAATAAAGATTATGAAACAGATTCTTTAATCATTTTTTCCTTGCAGATATTACATCACTCTTTGGAATCTTAATTCAAGAGCTGTTTTTTAGCTTTATATTCCTCACTAAGCAGAGCTTCAAAATTTCTCGCTGGCTTCGCCACAGAATCCAATACTCCGAAAGAGCACCCGTTCTCCCAGCTATCAAATTCGGCGGCAACGATATCAAGCCAGCCGCCAAAGCCGCTACTATCCAGAACAGGAACTCTTAATATTGGATTTTTAGCATCTCTAGTTTCATAAAATACTGGATCAAACCTATATCTTTTTGCGATTTCTGCGTTAAGCTCCGCGTTTTCTAAACTTCCAGAGAAAACAATATTTCCTGGATTTCTTGCTAATGTCCTAATTTCCTGCTTTCCAAAAATTATTTTATCAAAAGGCGTGAATCTAACTCTTCCGTCAGCGCTAAATATGACTCTTCTTTCTTCTCTCTTTCCTAATTGTGCTTTATAGTTCCTTAAAATTTTACTTAAAACTTCAGGATCATCCACTCCTAATTGAGAAACTAATTCATCTGAAGGCACATCAATCCCATACATACCTTCTGAATCCCAGCCAATAAGTGTATTTCCTGTTAGCCCATATCTATTTACTGATTCCACAACTTCTTTAACATAACTTTCTAATCCAGCATAAGCCAATCTTACAGCTTGAGGCATAGTTATTTGTAAGAAATCTTTCCCAGTAAGCTTGCCATAATCTGCCTTTCTCAAATCTCTCCAAGTTGCAGGTCCTTGCCTTGATTCAATAACATAAGCCAAATTACCATCTCTAATTACTGGCACATTTCCTTCTGTTCCTAATTGCATTCCTGTTCTTCTCATCATTAAATTTTTATTATTAAGAAATATTTAAACTTTTATATTTTAAAGATTATAGAAAATCATTGTTATTCAACAAACTCGACGTTTTCCTTGCCTTTGAATTTAGAATCTCCTGTTAAAAACTTAAAGCAATATTTCTTTGCTAGCTGATAGCCAATACAATCAACAAATGACAACTTCTCTTGCTTATACCTGAACTTCATTCTCGCAGCTTTCGTCAAGATATCATTATCATACTCAACACTGAACTTTGAGAGTTGTTCAAATGTCTCTTTAATCTTATTTTCTTTATTCTCTCTTAAAAGATAATAGGCATATTCCAATAAATTTAGGCTGTTTAGCATCATGTTCACCTTTCCTTTAAAATCATCATAATTCGGATTGCCTTTGCTAATCTCAATTAAAGCATAAGTATCAAAAAAGAACCCCTCACTCATCAACCTCGCCCTCGTCTATTTCTTTCATAATCTCTTCTGTTGAAGTCTTGACATTTTTGCAAGAACCCCACAAAAAGCTCAAATCAACAACCTTCTTTATTCTCTTTTTATCTTCTTGACTCAGCATAAAAATCAAACGAAGTAGTTCTACTTAAATTTTTCTAATTGCTTACTTTCTCAAAAACAATCCTGCTCCTGCACGGAATTTTTGACTTGACGGCTCCGAGTGAGTTTCTCACAAATCGCGCGCCCTTTTCGTTCTCGCAGGAAACGAAAAATATCTCGGTTCCCGGATTAACAATCGCTGCTCTTCCGATATTAACGCCGTAAGAATGCGTCATTCCGCTTGAGATTCTGTCAGCTCCCGCTCCTGCCGCTGCCTTGTTCTCCCTCAAGATATGATGCGGATAAACTTTGACAACAAAATAATACTGCCCTTGTAACTCTGTGTCAAGCATCTTGTTTAATAACTGCCTTGCGGATTCCAGCGCGTTGTCCCTAATCTGAATTTTCTCCTCACAAATCAAGCCGACGTGAAACTTGTGCTTTCTGTTTTTGTAAGCGCCCGCATTCCCCATCTCAAACTTGACAATATTGCTCGGCGGAATTGTCTTGATGAACGCCTTTGATTTCTGTCCAGACTTTCTCGTAAAAGGTCTAACTCTCTTCTTTGAATATGCTGATGCTTTTCTTAATGATGCCATTATTTCTCCCCCCAGTATTCTTGAAGATAAGGCAATCTAATTGTTACCACGTCCGCCTCTTCCTGCAGAATAGTGCCATCTCTAAGCCCATCCATTAAATTCTTTCTTATTATAACACTATAAATTTGATTTATGCCTTTGCGTTTAAAAAAATAAGTATCCATGATAGGAATTTTATTCACTTCAATTTCTTTTCCGTCACAAGTTATCATTTCCCCTCCTTCTTTGCAACACCAGAATCAAGAACTTCAATCTCACTTGTGACTGCTTGCCCAGGCAAGCCCTTTTCAAAAATAGCTCTAACAAGTCCCCTGTTCCCATGCGCGTCGCTAATCTTACCTTTTATTATTTTCTCGCCCGGCGACTTCCAACTAACTTCCTTTCCAGCCATTTTCCGCGCTTCTTCTCGGGTCTTCAATCCAATGTCAAGCAGGAAATGCCTCTCGTGAATCATCTTTCGCCCGCGCCTGAACTGAACAACAATTCCTTTCATAGCTCACAAAGAAAATTTGACTTTTTAAAGGTTTAGATGACTATCTTTTTGTCTTATTCAGAAATAATATTCATTCGACAAATAAGATAAGCTCTACTAAAGATATAAAATAATTATGGCAATACAACCTTATGTATTCTAGATAATAATCTTTCAATCAATCTTAAGCATTCCCATAAACAAACAATCCCTCTCCATTCCCCAAACCATCCCCCTTCGCCACAATTACTATCTTCCCGCTTCTATGAACAC
>CAYIAU010000018.1:0-9871 GCA_964361465.1 Candidatus Woesearchaeota archaeon | reverse complement strand
ATTGAACTCTTGGAGTTGCAATACTTGAGAAAGCAAAGCTTTCTCATTGAAACCAGGCTTATCCACACTCTAAAGAATGTGGTTTTATCTTTGGATAAAATTTTCTAAATTGCGACGCGTCAGATTGATTTGCCCAGCCTATAACATATTACATATTAAATACGAGCAATTCAAGGATAACCATACGGCGCGCCCTCAAAAGCAACCCCCGCCATTCTATCTGCTATCATCCATCTATCCCTCAACACCCTGAACTCTGCTTTGTCTGCCTGAATCAGCTCTCGCCTCTGATTAAAATATTTCTCTCTTTCCTCAGGACTTAAATCTTTTTTAGACAACGCATTCCGAATCGCCCAGTTTTCAGGATTCTCAATATATCTGATTATCATTCTAATACTTTTGCGCATTCTCTTTATCTTGTTTTCTTCAACAACAGGATACCCAATAAGTTTAAGTTGTTCAGCATGCCCTAAAAAACAACTGCGTCGCAGCCAAGATTCGCCCTGCTTTTTTCTGATCAAGTCCTCCCGCCCAATCTTTCTCAATCAAGTCTTCCAGCTCATCTATCCTTTCAGTCAGCGCGCTATAAGAACTATCTTCAGAATGCTCCGCGTTCGGCTTTCTTTTTCCCACTTCATTCATTACCAAATAAAAGCTAGGCTTTTTCGGACGCGGAATCCTGTTCGCCTTGCAAAATCCAGAATAATTTCCCGGTAGCATCAATAGCAAGACAAAAACTCTTTTAAAAATCTTCCTGCACAAAAATATTCGTTGATCCTATTTAAAAATAATTAGAAGATAGCTCAATCTCTCTGAATATTACCAAATTATTCTTGCTGTTGTTTAGATTATCACAAGCTAATCAGCTCAACCCTCGCGCCCGGCACATTTGAAAAATTAACAGCTCCAAGATATTTAACGCCGGCTTCATCGCACGACTTTATCACATTTGCCGTCGCTGTTCCGTCAATCACAACTGCAAAAACCTTGCTTCTTGAATCAGACAAACCCCTCACAACATCGCGCCCGCCGACTTTTCTGATTACATCCATCCTTGCATCTAAAAGCAAAGCGCCCCTGCTCCCTCTTACTCTATCGTAAGCTTTCTTGACCTCTGACTTAGCATCGCCCTCAAACTCTCCCTTGCCTTCAAAACTATTTGAAACTTCAAAGCCGTTCCTATTCAAAAATTCAGAAGCCGGCATCTTCCTCCTCAATGCAACAATTATTTCCTTGCCTGTCAATTCCTCAACTTCCTTTCCGTCAGGCGCAACTGCAACATACTGAACTTTTGCATTTCCAATAACATTCTTCGCTATTAGCTTGCCTCCTCTGTCTCCATCAACAAACAAAGTCAGCGCCTTCTCTTCGCCAAGTCTCGCAATTTCCGCCGGCAGCTTCGTGCCGTTCATCCCGATAACATTATTAACTCTATTTTTCAAAAGATTAACAACGTCTGCTCTTCCCTCAACAACAATTATTTCATCTCCAGACAAATCTCCAGCAGGCAGTTTCTCCTCGCCATAATCCTGAATTCGCGCAGCTCTCGTCTCCTCAACAAGGTTCTTGCTCATCTCGCCAAAATCACTCCCGCCGTCTATGCCCTCAAGCAATTTCTTCGCTCTGTCAATTATGAAATCTCTCTTGCTTCCTCTAACGTCTTCAATCTTAGTTATTTTTATCTCTGCTTCTGTTGGCCCGATTCTATCAATTGTCTCCAAAGCCGCAGCGATTATCGTCGTCTCGCTCTTGTCTAAAGCCGAAGGAACTTTAATCTCTCCGATTGATTTGCCATCAACTGTCTCAAGCTCAACTTCAATTCTTCCTATGCGCCCCTCTTTCTGCAATTCCCTCATCTCCAAGTCACTTCCCAAAAGCCCTTCTGTCTGCCCAAAGAGCGCTCCGATTACATCTGGCTTCTCAAGCGGCCCCTCCGCTTTAAAGCTTGCATAAATCATATATTTAATTGATACTGGACTTACCTTTGCCATATTTCACTCCTGTTGGAACTAACCAACTTTATTTGTAGAAAGAATCTCGTAATATTTCCAAATGCCCAATCACGGGCGTGAATATGATTTTAATATATCATCATCTTCCGACAATGTTATCTTCCTTCTACACAAAACTATGCAAATCTCCCTTTTTAAACCTTATGCCCCATAAAATCAAGCAAATAGCGAACAAAAACATTTATATATAAAAAATTCTCCTCAAAATCATAAAGTTTTCAATTATCGCGCTTAGCGGTTATGGCTTTATAACGCAGGGAGAATATTCCTCTCTGTAAAGTTAAAATGGATATAAAAGAGGTGAAAGAAAGCGAAGACGACGCCATAGGAGAGAAAATAGATCAAGAAGAGATCGACGAGCTCTTTGAAGATTTGGCTTCAACTTCAGATTAACTCCGACTTTATAAGTCAGAGAAAAACTTTTTCTGTTTCGGCCCCGCGTTCGGGGTTTCATTCTTTTTGAAAAATCTAACTTTGTCTTCCCTTCAGCAAGCCAAACTCTCTCACCTTGCCAAGATCTTTATACAATTCAAGCAGCGCGCTCTTGATTTCATTCCTCTCCTCAATACTCAAACTGAGAGCCATCAGCTTCTCATAAATCTCCATCGCGTTTCTCCTCTTGCTCCTCGTCAAATAAGCCCGCGCCTGCGTCTTGTAAAATTCCTTCTTCGCCCTGTCAATTTCAAATTTTTGCGTCGCATTCGCGATTCCCAAAGCCCTGTCAAAAGACAAGTCCGCCTCGTTGAACTTCCCCGCCTTAATAAAAAACTCCCCAGACTTCAAGTAATCATTAATCTTGCTCTGAATCGAAGTGCTAAGCTCAGCAATTATTTTATACAGCTTTCCTGCCTCGTGATGCATCTTCCTGCTCTCGTAAATCCCTGCCAGTCTTATCAGGACAAATTTCCTCGTGTCAAAATCAAGATTGCTTTTCAAGCAGTCATTAAGATAATCCATCTTTACATAATCGCCCATCTTCGCAAGCCGCGCCTCAATCTCGTGCCTGTTCTTTTCCTCAATTCTCATATCCCTAAAAACAAAGAAACGTTTATATTAATTATTGTGGTGGATTATTTTCTCATAATTCCAAGAGCAGCACATATCGTCGCAGCACAGACATAATAAGGAAGCATTTTGCTGTCTAATTGGTAAAGTAAAACGCCTCCACTAATCACTCTATAAGAAAACTGCAAGATAGTTCCAGCCTCAGCGATAGCAGAAACCCAACTCCCTTCTCTATCCACAGGCGAAGCAGAGTCGCTGTTCTTGCTATCAACCTTAGCTGCCTCAACTTCTTCCTCAAGCTTGCCCTTCGGCTTTTCAGCAAGCGGCTCAAACCTCTCACCCTTTATAGTCTTTAATTGCTCATCAAAATAAGCCATAACAAATCAAAAGAAAGGAGGTTTATAAAAATTTCTATTAAAATCACAAAGTTCTTGAGTATGTTTGAACTCCTCAAGAACTCTCGGTTCTTGATGGCCCAGAGAACCGAAGGTTCTCTGTGTTGTGAGACCTCAAGAATGCTGAAGATTTGCATTCTTGATGGCTGTCAAGAACACTCATAAATTCGTGTTCTTGAAGCTAAGATAAAACCACCATTTATAAATATCCACAAATTAAAATATGTGGTCTTATCTTAGGATAAAAAAATGGAAAGAATAGAAGAAATAATGAATAAATTCAAGGAAAAGAAAATATTAGTCATAGGCGACATTATGCTGGACACATATATAAAAGGCGATGTAAAAAGAATTAGTCCAGAAGCCCCAGTTCCTATAGTAAACGTTAAACAAGAATATAACGCTTTAGGCGGTGCAGGAAATGTAGCAGCAAATGTTATATCTCTCGGAGGAAAAGTAACCTTATTTTCTTTTGTTGGAGAAGATTCATTTGGAGCAGTTGTAAGAGAATTAATTGAAAAGATTGGAATAGAAGGTTATTTAGACAAAACAAGTAAGACAATTCAAAAAACAAGAATTTATAGTGAAAATCAGCAATTAATAAGATTTGACCGCGAGATTATAAAAAGAAGACATTTCAACCAAAAAATGAAAGAAATACTTGTTAAAAAAGCCAAAGAGGCAGATATGATAATAATCTCAGATTATGCGAAGGGCACAATAAATAAAGATCTAATGGAAACCCTTTCCGAATTCAAAAATAAAATGATAGTAGACCCCAAACCAGTCAATAAGAGATTATATGAAAAAGTTTTTATAATAACTCCAAATGAAGATGAGATAATAAAAATGACATCAATAAGGAATGTAGATAAAGCAAGTAATAAACTGAAGCAGGATTTAAAGACAAGTGTTCTATTGACCAGAGGAAGTAAAGGGATGAGTCTGTTCTCTGATAAGAAAATTGATATCCCGACAAATGCAAAAGAAGTTTTCAATGTGACTGGCGCGGGAGATACCGTCATAGCTGCTTTGGCTTTAGCACTATCAAGTGGAGCATCTATCAACGAAGCGGCAAACATAGCAAATCATGCAGCAGGCATAACAGTAGAAAAAGCAGGAACTTATTCAGTTAGCTTCTCAGAGTTAATGTCAAGATTACAAAAAGAAGAAGGAAAAATATCTGATGAAAAAAAACTAAAAAAGATTGTTGAGGATCTTAAGAAGAAAAATAAGAGAATTGTCTGGACAAATGGATGTTTCGACCTTCTGCATATAGGACATACTCGTTATCTCAAAGAGGCAAAAAAACTTGGCGACTGTCTAATAGTCGGCCTAAACTCAGATGAATCTGTAAGAAAACTAAAAGGGAATAGCAGGCCCATACAATCCGAGAGAGAAAGAGCTGAAATTCTATCCTCTCTAGAGTTTATAGACCACATTATTATCTTCCCAGAACTTAGTCCAGAAAGATATTTAAAAGAACTCCAGCCCGACGTATATGTCAAAGGAGGAAATTATAGTGTGGAAGAATTGAAAAATCACAGCGAAGGAAAAGCAGTACAAAGCTATGGCGGCGAAGTAGCAGTAATAAAATTAATAGATAAAATTTCAACCTCAAAGATTGTTGAGAAAATAAAATCAGAAGAAAATGATCTTGCCATCAGAAACAAGGTTTGTTGAAGAAACAATTAAAGAATCTTTGGATAAATTGGAAAAAGGAGATTCTTCTAAGAAGGAATTATTTAGGTTTATTAATCAAGCCCTGAATAATATTGAGATAAATGCTTTTTGTGGGATACAAATTTCTAAAAAACAAATTCCGAAAGAATATATTAAAAGATATGATGTAACAAACCTTTGGAAATATGACTTGCCAAACGCGTGGAGATTAATTATAGTATAAGGGGTGGAAAGGCAATAGTTATTAGTGTCATATTAGAATGGATGACTCATAAAGAATACGAAAGAAGATTCAAATACTAACTAATATACTAACCAAAATTGTCCAATATCTTTATAAGTTATAGCCCCCTTTATCCCCTATGAAAAAAAAGAGTCGCGGCGAGTTAGAAGACACGCTCGCCATGTTTATATTTTTCTCTGCAGGATATCTCGCGCTGAATTTATTCGGGGGGCTGTTGTTTGACATTCTCGGAATTTCTTTTTTTCTCGCGGGAATTTACGGCTTGGTTGCTCTAAACAAGCGCGCGAAATATATTTTTTGACCCTCGTGAAAAGTGCTATGAGATTTTTCCCGTATCCGTCAAGATGCTTGCTATGGATTTGCATCTTGAACGCCCAAGATTTGCATAAGTTAAAAGCAAATCTTGTTGCCCCCAAACCTCAACAAGCACAAGGGTTTTATGATGTTCGTTTTATTAATCTCTTTTAATGATATAAAGGTTTAAAAAGATCTTAAATTTATATGGCTTAACTAAATTGAGGTTCTTCAAATGGAAGAAGAAACAGAAACAGAAGAAGAAGAAACAACTGAGTCAGATGATGACAAATCTGATGACGAGTCAGATGACGACGAATCTGATGATTCTGGTGACTCTGGCGAAGAAATAGAGTAAACGCTATTTAATTTATTTTTAATTTTTTACTGGGCATTAAGCCCTTTTCATTTTCATTTTATTCATATGAACGAATTTACACTTAGTGAGCTTAGTGAAAAGCATAATTATGTTGTTTTTGACAGCTCAGTTGTTATTACCAAGAAAAATCAGTCAGAACTTCGTGATAATATTGTTAGAGATTTAATGGAGTGCGATAATCTCGTCACTATTTCTGAGGTTGCGAAGGAGTCAAGGGGAGGCAGTTACAGAAAGCTCCTGCGTCAAAGAGTTATTTTCACAAATAAGTTTGATTCTTTTAATTCTGTTTATAGTTATCTTTTTCCGCGAGCTCAGGGGTTGATTGACGACACGAAAACTATACCAATGACTGACTTAAAACTTGCCTCGCTCGCTTTTGTTCTTTCTCATCTTCATCCGAGTGTTGCTCTTGCTTCTTCAGATAGGGCGTTGAATGATGTGGTTTATTGCACTTTTAGTGAGATTAAGAGAGGAGAGTTAAGGGATTTTCCGTGCTCAATAAATTGCCTTGAAGTTTATTCATTTGTGCAAAGGAAAGGGATTTTTGTTCCTTATGGAGAAGAGAAAGATAGGCATCAGTATAGTTCTTCGCGGCAGTCGGGGCAGAGGAGTTTGTCGTAAACTTTGAGGAGTTCTGAGAAAGCGCCGCAGTTGTCGCAGAAGCCTTCGAGAGGATAAGACTCGCTTGCTTCTTTTATTTTTCTTTCTTCTTCTCTTATATCTGTGAATTCTGTTATTTCAGAGTAGAGTTCTGGCTCAATTCTTAGTATGTCTTTTAATGTTAGGACGCCGATTACTTCGCCTCTTGAGAGAACAGGGAGACGCCTAAAGTTGAATGTTTTCATTTTTCTTAATGCTTGAGAAAGGTCTGCCGACGGCTTGATGACCGCGACTTTTCTTGCTGCGATGTCTATTGCCCTGAGTTTTTTCAAGTCAATTGACGGCTTTTTCGTTATCGCCCAGAGAATATCTCTTGCAGTTAGGATTCCCACGAGCTTTTTCCCCTCCGTTATCAGCAGAGAGTTTACACGCTCCTTCGCCAGTTTTTTCGCGCAGTCGTGCAAGCTTTCCGACGGCTTGGCAGAAACAAAGTTGCGAGTCATAATGTCGCCGACTGCTATTCTTCTCATATTCTTAAACAGGGGGAGAAGAGTTATAAGGATTTGTGTGGTATCAAGCAAGAGATTATATCGGCTCGGTGTAAACTAATAGACTATTATGTATTGTGTTAGATAGATTAAATAAAATCCAGCCCACATTTTGCTCTTAACCTTTGCCTGTAATATCTTCTGACTGCTTCGTACGCAGAAGAATGAGACGATGTGGAAAGATCTGCGGGAAGGGCTCCTATTGAAATTAATACGGCGCCCCCAGTTCTATTAGCTTCTTCATCTCTATTATAAAAGTCCTTTGGAGGAATTTCTTCGTCTATTAAAAGTTGATTAGCCATATCAAAACCTTTTTTGTTTCTAAGATAAGAATCAATTATCTTTCTTGCTTTTGCATTACCTTCTTCAACATTGTTAACTTTTACAATTGGTGTGCTAAACCATCCATTGTCTTTAAACAAACAATAAAGTTGGTCCACATCTGGCTCTTTAAATTCTATTACCGGTTGTATTCCTAAATGTTTGAAAAATGGTTGAAGTAGATCTGATCTTTGAACACAAGATAATACAAAATTAGGAATATCAGGAAGTTCAATTCCTGTTAAAACTAACCAACTTTCTTTATCTTGCTCTGTTTGCGAGCCATAAAATCCTGTTTCTATTTCGTAAGAAATCCCTTGATGTTTTCCTCTAGTTCTATCTGACAGATTATGTGGTTTTTTATATAAAGAAGGAGAATCTGGGTTCTGAAAAAAGGCCTCCAAAGTATCACGAGCTAGTCTTATTGGTCCTCTTGCTCCTATTAGAGTATTATAGACTTTACGAGGCAAACTCCATCGATCAGGCAAAGCAAAGGCTCGTCCACCTTGTAAATAAGAAGTCTGATCTAACTCAGTTTCCCTTGCCTGCTTCATAACTCTTTTTGAAAGATCAAGACCGTATATTGCGTTAGCTACTCTTCTACCCAATCCTCTTCTAGGTAGCCTTACACACAATTTCTTACTAACTCCTTTCTCCATATAGAAACAGCGTTTGTTGGTTATTTAAGCTTAACGCTTAGATAACCCAGTTAAGAGTATTTAGGATGTCCCTACTCAGAATCGAACTCCTGACTGCTTGGTGTAAACAAACATATAAATAACTGCCCCGGCGCCAGCAAAGATTTAGTTGAACTTCAGCATAGATATCTTTAAAAGTTTGGTTTTTTCAGTAGGGAGATGGCGGAGAAACCCCAAATCTTTATTTTACCCGAGAATGTTTCACGGACTTTAGGCAGAGACGCGCAGAGGAATAATATTCTAGCTGCGAAGATGGTTGCCGACGTCGTAAAGACAACGCTCGGCCCTAAGGGAATGGACAAGATGCTTGTTGATTCAACTGGCGAGATTATTGTAACTAACGACGGCGTGACTATTCTTGAGGAGATGGAGATTGATCATCCTGCAGCGAAGATGATGGTTGAGATTGCCAAGACGCAGGAGTCAGAGGTTGGCGACGGCACAACGACCGCAGCGCTGCTCGCAGGAAAACTGCTTGAGAATGCAGAGCATCTTTTGGACAAGAAGATTCATCCGACAGTTATTGTCAAGGGATATAGACTAGCTTCTCACAAGGCTATTGAGATATTAGACGAGATTGCTATTCCGCTTGAGAACAAGAACACTTTGAAGCAGATTGCCATGACAGCTATGACTGGGAAAGGCGCTGAGTCAAGCAAGGAAAGGCTGTCTGAAATTATTGTGAGAGCTGTTGATAAAATTGCAGAAGGCAAAGAAGTTGATTTAGGGAACATCAAGCTTGAGAAGATTAAGGGCGACGGGATAGAAGACACAGAGCTTGTTGAAGGGATAGTTCTTGGAAATGAGAGAGCCAACTCTGATATGCCTTCTCAAGTCAAGAACGCAAGGATTTTGCTGGTCGATTTTCCTCTCGAGCTTAAGAATCCAGAGATGGAGGCGAAGATTTCTGTTTCAACTCCAGAGCAGCTTGAGCAGTTTATAAGATCTGAAGAGAATTATTTAAAGGTTATGACAGACAGGATTATTGGCAGCGGCGCGAATGTTGTTTTTTGCCAGAAAGGAATTGATGATGTGGCTCAGTATTATCTGGCGCAAGCAGGGATTTTTGCTGTTCGGAGAGTTTCAAAAGAAGACATGGGCAAACTTGCGCGGGCAACCAGCGGAAAAATAATTTCAAACTTAAATGATGTTGGCGCAGGGCAATTCGGGACTGCTGAACTTGTTGAAGAGATGAAGATGGGTGATGACTCCTTGACTTTTGTCAGAGGATGCAGGAATCCTCGCGCAGTGACGATTGTTATTAGAGGAGGCACTGGACACGTCCTTGATGAAATTGAAAGAGCAATTAAGGATGGACTCGGAGATGTTGTTTCTGTCGTGAAGTCTGGGAAAGTAGTGGCAGGCGGCGGAGCGGTAGAAATTGAGCTTGCGCGGCGCTTGAGAATTTATGCGAGGAGTTTGGGAGGAAGAGAGCAGCTCGCTGTTGAGGAGTTTGCGAACGCTTTGGAGTCAGTGCCTGAAACCCTGGCAGAAAATGCCGGCTTGGATCCGATAGATGTTCTTACAGAGTTAAAGAAAAGACACGAGAGCGAGAACGGAGTGAGAGACGGATTGAACTTGTTTACCAATAAAGTTGAGGATACTTTCAGGGCAGGAATTGTTGAGCCGCTGAAAATAAAATCGCAGGCAATTAATTCCTCTTCTGAAGTTTCAATGATGATCTTGAGAATT
>CAYIAU010000017.1:4306-10074 GCA_964361465.1 Candidatus Woesearchaeota archaeon | reverse complement strand
TTGACAAATATCCTGCTTAGTTATTGTAATCGTTGAGGAAGTCTATCAGCTTGTTTAATTCATAGGGGTTGTTCACCCTGAAAACTTTCGCGCCTGAATTGTATGCTGCCTGCAGTCCCACGGGCGCATCTTCAACTATGATTACTTCTGATTTGTCAAGCCCGAGTTTTTCCATTGCCTTTAAATAAATCTCTGGGTCTGGCTTTGGATTTGTGACATCCTGATTTGAAAGGAAAAATTCAAAGCCGTCAACTCCGCCGTGCTTTAGTAATAACTCTGTGCTTTTTCTTATTGAGTTGCTACAAACTGCGAATTTTATTCCCAGTTCTTTTATTTTTTGGATTGTTGATGTAACTTGAGAGATTGGACTTATGAATTTTGGAATTATTCTAAAGGTTATCTCTTGTTTTCTGTTGTAAATATTTTCCCTTAATTCTTCTGGGATATTTAACTTTTCAAGCTTCTTTTTTGTCGGAAGGCCGTTTAGGTCGCGCATATGCTCTTCCTCTGTTATGTATCTATTTGGAGAGAGGGCTTCAATAAACGCCTGCTGATGTAATCTAACTGCATCAACAAGAACTCCGTCAAGGTCAAACAAAACCGCTTTTATCATTCTTTAAAGATAAGTAGATTGTGGTTTAAATTATTTTAGCTACTCTATTGGTGTGTCTTTGAACCTATGCCTTATCTCTCCTCTTTTTAAGAAGTCAAGGAATTTGTCGACGTCTTTTGGCGTGCCAAGTCCGTGGGCGAATTTTGGGCGGGAGAGGCGTATTGATTTTCCGCGCCTTATCATATAGTTATAAACTGGGGCTATGTAAAACTCGCCATTGGTTTGATCGTTTTCTTCAATCATTTCCTCTGCAGCCAATACGAAATCTCTTCCTTTTGAGAAGTAGTAAGCTCCGATGTTTGCGTTTCTTGATATCTGGACCTTTTCTGCGGTTTCTGTGACATAACCTTCGTTGTCTATTTTTGCGAAACTCCACTTGGGATTGTTTGCGTAGAAGACAGGAATCATTCCATCTATCTTTTCGTAGCTATCAATTTCTTTGAAGTGTGTGTCGCCGTCCATGAAGTGGTCTGAATCGGTTATTAAGAGAGGAGTGTCATTATTTATGTAATCTTTCGCGAGAAGAACGGTGTGCGCTGCTCCTCTTGGAGGGACGTCTTGAACTATGATGTTGATGTTCTCTCCGAATATTTCTTTTAGTTTCTCTCCTATCTGGGCTTTTTCTGCGTGCTCTTTTCTTACTATGAAAATCAGGTTTTCGTCTCCTTTTAGAGGATAGGAGGATAAAGCCCATTCAACCATTGGGTGGCCTGCAATATTGATTAACGGCTTTGGCTTTGCATATTCTGGGTTTCTGTGACTTTCCTGAAGAAAGCGAGAACCTCTTCCTGCTATTGGAACAATTATGTTCATTTTTTGGGGAAGAGGAAAGGGTTAATAAAGATAGTTGTGATTTGATGGATATTTTTAGAGTAGGAGTATGCTAGTTGCTAGACTTTTTAAACCAAAGAAGATATGATAATTTATGGTTGAAGAGAAAGGAGAAGTTGAAAAATCCTTGAAGCTTCTGGCGAGGAGCTCTTTTGTTGTTTTTGTATTTGTCGTGCTGTCAAAGCTGCTGACTTACTTATATACCATTGTCATAGCAAGGAAGTTTGGGCCAAATGAATACGGGCTTTTTTCACTTGGATTGATGATTTTTATTCTGGCTTCCACTTTTGCGGCGCTTGGCCTGCCCGATGGGCTTTTGAGGTTTATTCCTTTATACAAAGAGAAAGAGCCGAAAAAATCAAAATATCTTCTTGGATTAACTTTTAAGATTAGCTTGTTCTTGAGTTTTCTTGTTGGAGTAGCTTTGTTTTTGCTTTCTGATTATATCTCGCTGTATGTATTTCACGATGCAGAGCTTAGCATTTTCCTAAAGATATTTGGATTGTTGATTCCAATTAACGTAATTTCTAGCATTTTCTTGTCTGTTATTAAATCCTATGAGAGGATAACAACTTATTCTTTCATTATCAATTTTTTCCAGAATGCGCTGAAGCTTTTGGCAATACTTGTCTTGATAATCATTGGTCTCAAGACTTATGCAATAATGTTTTCTTATGCTTTGGGAGTTATTGGAGTTGCTTTTGTTTCATTCTTTGCGTCAAAGAAGTATCTTGGGTTTCTAAATAAGGCAGTGGAGCTAAAGGATAAGAAAGGTAGTTTAAGAAAAGAATTTTTTTCTTATTCCTGGCCAATGATATTCCTCGGCTTGATAAGCGGCTTCTTTTACTGGACAGACGCTTTTGTAATTGGTTATTTCAGGGCCTCAAGTGATGTTGGGATTTACAGCGCCGCATTTGCGATTGTTACATTGTTTGGGATTGCTCCTGAATTATTTATGCGGTTGTTCTTTCCCATGATTGTAAGAGAATATTCAAACAACAAAATTGACGTAATAAAACAAATAAGCAAGCAAGTAGGCAAGTGGATATTTTTGCTGAATGTGCCGGTTTTCATAATTGTCTTTCTTTTTCCTGGCGCGATAATAAACATATTGTTTGGAGAGACTTATCTTTCAGGAGCTGGTGTTTTGCAAATCCTGGCGGTTGGCGGGTTTATATCGTCTCTTTTCACGACTCCACTGAGTAACCTTCTCTCCATGAAAGGAAAGACAAAACTAATATTGGTAAATATAGTTTCAATATCTGTCTTTAATTTTATACTGAACATTATATTAATATCTAAGTATGGGCTTGTCGGTGTAGCTATTTCTACTACGCTATCCTGGATTCTAATAAATATTGCAATGCTTTTCGAGGTTAAACATTACTTATCTTTTGTTCCTATTAAAAAAAGAATAATTAGAATAGCTCTTGTTTCGTTGGTGCCCACAGCGATACTTTTGTTTTTGAAAACTCGCGTTTCAGGGGATTTGATGGGCTTAATTCTGGTAAGCATTTTGTTCAGTTTGTCTTATATATTGCTGGTTTTTATAACGAAATGCCTTGATGAGAACGACTGGATTGTCGTGGAAGCATTCAAGAAAAAGTTTATTTAGGTGCGATTTTTAGGGAGTTTATGAAAAACTCTGAGAGAAAGATACAGATTTACCCGGCTATTGAGGGCGTGCATACAGTTCATAATTCCTTAATTTCCTATCCGCCAAAAGGTTATAAATTCATAGGGATAAGTATGCCTAAGAAGTTAAAGATTATTAACAGCATAAGAGACAACAAGTTCTTCAGAAATTTGTATAGGGCGTTTCTGAATTTTTTCCCGAATACTGGCTTGTTTGATCTGGCGAATAAAAGCCAAATACTTGATGAAGCTGACTTGATTTATTCTGCTGGTTATCTGATAGAGACAGACAAGCCATGGATATTGGAGATACTGGATGTGCCTTATTGCTTAACTGGCTATAACTACGAGCTTTTTGTTAAGAACAAAGAAAGATTGGAGTCTGTATTAAGAGCTAATAATTGCAAAAAAATAATCTGCACTAATGAATCATCTGTTGAGATAATGAAAAAGCATTTCTCCGAGGGAGTTATAAGAAAAGTTGAGCTGGTCAGACCGGCTTTGGAGTTTCCTGAGATTGATAAGAAGAAGGGAAGAGATAAAGTTAGGATATTATTTATGGGCTCGGTAAATAATCCGAAAGATTTTTATGTTAAAGGAGGATTTGAAGCACTTAGAGCTTTTGAGAGGATTCAAGATGAATATGATGTAGAATTGATAATTAGGTGCTTTATGCCTCATAATCTAAGGGACCGTGTGTTGAAAAACAAAAAGATAAGATTAATCGATAAGAGAATATCTTTGGAAGAACTGAAAGAATTGTATTCTGAATCGGACATCGCTCTCCTTCCTTCACATCAGTATGTTTTAATGGCCTTTTTGGAGTCAATGTCTTTTGGGCTTCCAATTGTTGCGCTGGATACTTATGCTGTTAGAGATTACATTGCTGATTGGGAGAATGGTTTTGTCGTCAGTAAATCTAACAAAATCAGTTCTTATGATTATTTAGGTTATCCTACAAATACCAAGCGCGATAAATTTTTATCAGAGATTATGGAGGAGGACAGAGAGTTAACAGAACGCCTGGCTGACAAAGTGAGATTGCTGATTAAAGATGGAGAGCTTAGAAGGAAGATGGGAGAAAATGGGAGAAAGATTGTTGAGAACAAGTTCTCTGTTGATGAGAGAAATAGAAAGTTAAAGAAGATTTTTGATGAGGCACTAGAGTAGAGAAAAGCTTTTATAGAGGTTGTTTCTGAAGATTTTATGCAACAATGGGAGATTGATAGAATAAGGGATATTGGAGTTAAGGCATTAAGAAGCGCTTATCAAACTCATGAGCAACTTGGAGATTCTGGAAAGAGCAAGGTTAAAAAAAATCAATATGGTGAGATGGCTTTGAGAGGAGATATAGAATGCGAAAGCGCAGTGATAGAATCTGTTAAGGCATCTGGACTGCCATTGAGAATTATTTCAGAGGAGCATGGAACTATTGACTTGGCGAGGGATCCTGAATTTATTGGAGTTTTAGATGGGATAGATGGAACAAAGGAATATGTTGAGAAAGGCAGAAATGGAAGATATGGAACAATGTTTGCTATTTTTGAAGGGACGAATCCGAAATATGAGGATTATATTTTTAATGGTTCTATGGAGCATCCTAAAAAAAGGTTGTTTTTTTCTTATAGAGAAGGGGGAGCATTTGTATCTGGCTCAGATGGAAATGCCAGCCAAATTCGTACTGCTGATATAAGAGAGTTAGATAGGAAGGCTCTGATTTATTGTGATTTTGACTCTGGTTTTTCTGAAACAGACTTATATGAAAAAACTTTTCTGTCTAAACTGAGGGGCTTCAATTTAGTTGAACATTATGCTTCTCAAACTCATTATGTTGGAGTGGCATCTGGAGAGGCGGCTGTCGCTCTTGAGTTCACGAGAAAGGGGAATCTTGAGATAGCTGTTGGTTTTGGGTTGGTTAAGGAGGCGGGCGGAGGGATTGTGGATATAGAAGGAAGGGATTTAGGGGAAATGAGATATTTGGAGTTTGGGCAAGGTGAAGGAGAGCACATTCCTATTGTTATTGCCTGCACGAATGAGCTTGGAGTGGAAGTTGCTAAATACCTTAGTGGTAATTGAGGATTATTTGTAATTTGTAAATCTTTCGTTGTAAGGGTCTTCGCTGCTTTGCGAGAGAAGCGAGAGCATTTCTTTTATTCCGTCGCTTATTGATTTTTCTGCCTTAAATCCTTCTGATTCTATTTTTCCGAAGAGGATCTTGTAATTTCTCGGGTCTCTTTTGTCCCTTAGAACTTTAGTCTGAAAATCTCCAACTTGTTTTTTTATCAGTTCAACTATTTGCTGCTTGTTTGTATTTTGTTCTGTTGAGCCGATGTTGAATATTCCTTTTTTTATATCCTCTCTTTTTATTAGAAAAAGAATTGCCTTTGCCATGTCTTCTGTATGAATGTAACAGCGCCAGACATTTGGATCAAATAGTTCAATCTTTTTTCTCATAAAGGCATCTCTTGTTATCTCGTTTATGAACAAGTCGTATCTCATTCTTGGCGACGGGCCGTAGGCAGTTGCGAAACGGCATATTACTGCATCTGCTTTTGATTCTATTATTCCTTTTTCTGCCTCTGATTTTGTCCTTGCGTAGATTGTTGTCGGGGCGTGGCTTGATTTCTCGTCGGCTTGCTCTTGCTCGTTTATCAAACCATAGACGCTGCAGGTTGATGCAAAAATCATT
>CAYIAU010000017.1:0-4206 GCA_964361465.1 Candidatus Woesearchaeota archaeon | reverse complement strand
TGAGTCGTAGCCTATGACTTTGTGACCTTCTTCCAGCGCTTTTTTTGTAAGAACAGAGCCGACATAACCGCAGTTTCCTGTTATTAATAGTTTCATTTTCTCTTTTTAGATAGGGAGTTAATTGAAATGCTATTTAAAAATATATGTACCTTGTAGGGTTATCTGCTATCTTGTGTGATTAGAGGCATTACTGCATCTAAGAAGTCTTGGGTGTATGTGTGGAGATTTTTTCTATATTCTGTAGTGTATTCTTCTGGAGAAAGAAGAGCCTGGTTTTCAAGAGTCTTGTCTAATTTTATCTCGCCAATGCCCAAACCATAAAACATATATGTGAATGTGTCTGTTCCTTTTCCGTGGCCGAGAGGATCTTCTCCCCATACAACTCTTTGTGAACCAAGTAATGTTAATCCTTCCATTTCCAAACCGGATTCTCCTCTAATTTTATCTCTAAGAGATTTTTCCAAGGGAACTCCTTTACTTAATCTTCCTCCCAGCGGAGACAAAACACCCTGCGCTGGCTTTTCTCTCCTGTAAGCTAGCAAAGCTTTTCCTTGATAATTGACGATTGCGTCGTGACAAACTAAAGACATTAAGGCGTGCACTTTTGTATAGTCTTCTTTTGATAGTCTGCCTGGGTTAAATTTTGCGAAATCTTCTTGGCTTAAAATGTGTCCATCTTCTTGCTGGAAGTGTTCGCGGTAAGGAACTATTGGTTTATGAATTATCATTGATGAGGCGGGTTTGGGAGATATATAAAGTTATTTGTGGTTTGTTATATATTTTGTTTGGATTTACATAATGTTTTTAAGCACTCCAGAACTTGTCTAGGAATGAAAAAGCTGGACAAAAAAATGCTGTTTGCGGCGTGGGCTTGCCATAACAAGAATTATTTTTCTTATCAGACCTGGCACGAACCTCTAAAGAGTATTTTCAAAGAGTTTGTAACTTTTGATCCGCAGGAATACCTTTATATGCACGGGAGAAAGGCGATGAATGAGAAGTTTCTTGAAGTTGTAAGAGAGGAGAAGCCTGATTTTATATATCTTTGGCTTATTTATGATGAGTTTGACATTGAGACGCTTAAGAGAGTGAAGGAAGTCTCGCCGAAAACAAGGCTTGTGAATTTTTTTGGGGATGACGACGTGCTCTTTGATAATTATTCAAGATATTACGCGTTGTTTATAGATTATCCTTTGGCAAGTCATAAAATGTATTTTGAGAAGTATAAAGAGGAGGGCATAAAAAATGTATTTTTTTCGTGCGGTGTTAATACAAGGGATTTGAAGCCTCTTGATGTTGGGAAAGAGTATGACGTAACTTTTATAGGGACGCCGATGGGTGACAGAGCTGAATTCATAAAGCATCTTTTTGAGAAGGGCGTTAAACTGAGAGTATATGGTGCAGGTTGGGAGAAATATCCTGAGCTTAAGGAAATATATGGAGGCAAACTTCCGCAGTCTGAAATGACTAAAGTTATAAATCAAAGCAAGATAAATCTGAGCTTTACAAAAAATTATGCTGGCAAACCGGGATTTAAAGCGAGAGTTTTTGAGATTTGCGCGTGCAGGGCTTTTGTATTGAGCGAGTATTTTGAGGGCTATTTAGAATTTTTAAAGGACAAGAAAGAAATTAATATGTTTCAGACAAAAGAGGAATTACTTGACAAGGTTAAATACTTTCTAAAAAATGAAAAGGAAAGAGAGGCGATTTCTGACAGGGCTTACAATAAGGTCGTTGAAGATTATGCGCAGGAAAAGGAATTTAGAAAAACTTTTGAGAAGATTGTAAAAATAAACGGGAAAGTTCCTGCAAAGAAGCTGCCGAGATTAGATAAAGAGGTTGTTTATATATCTGTTAGGGATTTGTTAAGGGGAAAAGAGGAAATTAAGAAGATGATCGAGAATGCAGATTATGTTGCTTTTGAGGAAGATGGAACTAGAATTTCAAAATATAGGGATTATTTTCAAGTGTATTCTTTTGAGAAGACGGGGAAAGATATAAGCTGTTGTGATTATTTTGTTTATTCAAGATGGCTTGGAAATTATTTGTCATTGTATACATACTTTGCATTTAAGACACTTAAGAAAGAGGATTTTTTTAGACTGCTAAGGATGAGTCAGTTGGTAGTGAGGAAGGGATATTTTTTGGATAATTTTGAGAAATTTAGATATGGGAAAATTTATGAGCTAATGAAGGAGAATAATACTGCTTTTATTGCAATTCCTTTAGTGCAGGTAAGAGGAGTTAATGCGATTGATTTTGAGGAAATGAAGAAAGTGTTTCTTCCTGAATTTGAGGACGATTTGAGGGCATTGAGATTTCACGGAAAACTATGGACTAGTGCATATCCTTACAAATTAGTTTTGAGTTCATATTTGTGGAATGTGGCTCTTAAGCCATGGGTTAGGAAAGCGATGGGGAAGAGATAGGTTGATTGACTTTAATCAAAAAACTATATATAAAATTATAATCTGTCTATAAGATCACTCCTATCAACAAAGAATTTCTTCACAAAGGGCAGTGAAGAAAAGCGCTTGAATTGTTGCGGCATGTTTTGAAAAATAATTGGATAGCCTGTAAGGTCAGGATAGAACTTGTTTTTTTTGAGGTCTTTTAAGCTGTAATTTGGGAGAAGAAGAGCGTATTTATTTTTTTTATTCATTTGAGAAGTTATTAATTCTAAAGAGCAGACTTTATTCTTGTAATGGTCGTATTTGAAATTGTCATTTCCAGGAACTTTGAAGTCGTCTATGACTATAACAGCTGACTTGAGTTTTTTAGTGATTATTTTAAGCTCTTCTTCTATTGGCCAGTGGTCTAACCAGTGAGCATCCAAAAAGAATAATGGGTTTTTTCCGAGCTTTTTTTCTTTAATTAAAAATTCTAAGAATTTGGTAGAGGTTTGATTATAAAGAGATATATTTTTGAATTTTGAAAGAAAGCTGGTTGCTTTTTTAAAATTTGTTTTGTTTATTTCTGTTGTAAATATTGGAAGTTTTGGAAATTGCTCAGCCATTAGACTTGTACTGTAACCGAGAAATGTCCCTGTTTCTACGATTGATGTTGCGTTTATTTCTTTTCCTACTAACTTAAAAATTGATTGAAATATTGGGTCGTCATGAAAACGGTATTTTGCTGGAAAGAGTTTCCAGATAATTTGTCCTGAAGCAAGTTTGATATTTCTAAGAAGTGTTATGTTTTTTAGGGATTGGTAGGACTGACTGGATTTGAACTTTTTGAAACTATTTTTTAGAATTATTTTAAGTTTATCCATTTTAGATCAATCCATGTTATGAATGTTAATAAGAGCTTTTTAACTTTTTCTGCGTTTTCTTCCATTCTTCTCAAAACTATTTCAAAAGTTACTGGATCTTCATTTTCTTCCCAACAATCATAGTCTGTAACTGCGACGATAGTTGCATATTCTAATCCTGCTTCCTTTGCTAAGATACATTCTTGGATAGTAATCATGCCAATAATATCTGCATAATTTCTGAACATAAGGCTTTCAGCTTTTGTTGAGAATCTTGGTCCTTCAATAACGACAATTGGTGCTTTTTCGTGGTAGTTAATATTTAATGCCTTAGTATTATTAATTAAAATTTTTCTTAATTTTTCTGAGAAAGTCATTGCCATTTCAGTATGTTTAACTTTTCCAAGCTCATTATAAAAAGTATTTTGTTTGTGTTTTGTAAAATCTATAAATTGATATAGGAAAACTAAATCTACCGGCTTAATTTCTTCTTTAAGAGAACCAACTGCACTTGTTGACAAAATGTTAGTACAATCACATAATTTTAAGGCGCGGATATTTGCTCTGAAATTAATATTAGTCGGAGAAATTTCGTGATTTTTGTAGTATCTTGATAAAATGTTAACATCAACATCCGAAATTTTCCAGCAAGTTATTATTGAAGAGGGTTTACCATAAGGTGTATCTATTTCTTTCTTAGAAAAGTTCTCAAGAATTTTTGGATTATCTAATCCGCTCCCACCGATTATTCCTATTTTCATATTTTTTTAATAGAGAAGCAATTAATAAATATTTATGTGGAGTATTTAACGCAATATATTTATAATGAGACCAGAATAATCTTTATATTCTATTTTGTTTTCTTGAATATGTCAAGAATGCTGAAAAGTTGCATTCTTGAGCACACAAGATTTGCAATCAATTTGTTTACGTAAATGCAAATCTTGATGTAG
>CAYIAU010000016.1:0-10457 GCA_964361465.1 Candidatus Woesearchaeota archaeon | reverse complement strand
ACCTATCGGAGAACATTAACTCATATCTACATGATAAGCAAAAAATATCTCAAAAACACCTCTAAACACCAGATTTTTTCACTCCAACACCCTCAAACCAATTTTAAACAGCTGTTTAAACATCCATAAACACCATCTCTCCGTCGACAAAAAAAGAGACCCCCAATCCATCAAAAATCAAGAGATTTTAGCATTAACAAAAAGTATATATACAAGCTCTCCCTTAATATAACATCAAGGAGGGGCCACTAGGCGCATTTTCTGTATAGCATTATGTGCCTAATGCCTCCCTCAACTTCCCTCTCTCTTCAAAAATATAAACCTCTCCCCTCGCACAATCTTCCAGAAAATCAACGCAAACAATTATAAACTCTTCTTCTCAGTAATGCCGTGACAATCTCAAACTCCCAACATCCTCTTTTGCTTCAGGACACCTCCCAAATTCATCAATATCATCCCTCTCTAGAAGAGCTCGTCTCAATAGGCGAAGAAAGCCCAAATCTCTTTTGCAAACCCGTTTCAATCCAAAACCAAACTTATATAGCTTATTTCATCAAACGCCCAGACAATCAACTAGACTTCCTTCGCCTTTCTCCAATAACGAGCTGAAACCTCCTATCAAAAACAGAATAATTAAGCAAGGAATAAAACGAACTCCCAACACTTTTAAATACAAGTTCCCCTTTTATTTAAGATGATGAATTTGTTAAAGAGGCTTGCTAATTTAGGAAAAAAGAAGCCCAAAGTTGTAAGGCCAGAAAGCGATTCTCGTTCACCAGAGTTCTCATTTCAAGAAAAAACAATTTCCTGTCGCACACACCATTTCCAATTTTTTTATAGAGAACCAAACCTTAAAAAAACAGGTTACGGGGCATTCCACACTAAAGTAGAAGGGAAACACGGATGGATGGAATATGAGTTACTTTCCTCTAAATACGATGATCTAAATTTGTTAGGCCATGTAGGAGCAAGGATTCCAATATCTGATAATGAGGTTGAAACAGGATTCGAAAAGAAGATTGAGGGCTTAAAGTCCTCTTATAACAGGCTTCAGCAGTCAGGCAAATCAATAGATGAAATAGTTACTGAAATTGATGAAGAATTGCTTCAAATAATTAAAAAATTTGATGCTCAAGTCCCACTTCCTTAAAAATTCAAAAATTTGTCGCCCAATCAAAAGAAATAGCCACAATAGAAAGCGGCGCGAAGCGCCGACGCGCCCACCGCATGACAAACTATTTAAGTATTCTTCAACTAAACTACTTGTGCACATAGAATTTACTAAACATGCAAGAGATAGAATGAAAAAAAGGAATATCTCAGAAGACGAAGTTATAAATACAATAAAATTCCCTGAAAAAACTGAAAAAGTAGGCAATGTTTATTATGTGCAAAAACATCTTGGTAGATTCATGCTCAGAGTAGTTTATATAAGAGAAAAATATATAAAAGTCCTTTCACTTCATCCTTTATGAAAATAACCTATGACAAAGATGCAGATGCAATGTATATAGAGCTTACTAATAAGAAGTTTAGCAAGTGCAAGGAAATAGATAAAAACACAATTTTAGATCTCGATGATGAAGGAAATGTTATAGGTATAGAGCTGTTATTTGTCTCAAAACGCTTTTCAAACAAAATCCCAACAAGCATAGCTGTTGAAAACCCATCAGGTAATTGAACTGAAACTTCCTATCATTTCCAAAAACTTCGAGCACAAAACAAGAGTTCGTTTTAAAATTTTTCAAAATCTCACATAACTCCAAAAGAAATAGCCACAATAGAAAGAGGCGCGAAGCGCCGGCGCACGCAACCAAAAAGATTTTAAACTACCCTTTAATAATCTCTCCATGGCCAAAAGTTTGCGCAGAGGGGAACCAATTCCCAATAGTCGTCTCTATAGGGATTATTGTGCAAGATGTTAGGCCCCAATAAGAGTTACAACTCAACTGATATTTATTATTTACTCGAGCAGAAAAGTTGTCGTTGATAAGTGTGCGCAAAATTACTGCACCAATTGTAATCTCAGACCGCTTAGAGATAAGGCAGAAGCCCTCTGTCCTGCCCAAAGAGCCGTCCTATACAGGCAATCAGATAGAGATATCTAATCTTCCCCAAACTTCAGTTACCTCTCCAAATGCCTCAATTCCCTGTTCGCATAAGGTATATTAACCGCCGTTTTAGCCTTTCTCCCCTATTTTCTTTGATTTTATCCTAAAAAGCTGAATTGGCCAAGCAGGTTCTTTCCAAATAATTTCAACCATTCCACAATAATAAGCGATCTCCGTTCCTGCTATCTGCTTATAATTTGAAGCCCTATCTGCAATATTCCAATATGTTTCATTCGTTATGATAAATGGCTCACCTAACCTTTCCAAAAAACTGACTGGTTTTGTGTCTCCCCATCGCGCATAACTCTTGCGATCTATTTTAACTAATCTAATAGGCATAATCACTATACCAAACTCACACGCTCAAACCTCCTGTCAAAGATTAAAATATCGAGCACAAAACAAGAGTTCGTTTTAAAATTTTTCAAAATCTCACATAACTCTAAAAGTCAGCCACGATAATTAGAGTGAGAAATATAAACATTCCTTAAATGTTCATACATTTCCCGAACTAAACGTTTCCCCACTCTAGCCTCTTCAACAGAAAAATCCCTCTCTGACGAATCGCCAGAAATAATTTTATCTAAAGCCCGATCAACTCTTTGCCAATCAGAAGCAAGCGCAATTGCATCCCTTTGTGTCGGTGAAAGATCGCCTCTAGAATACAAAGGATGACAATATCTAAAATTGCTGTATAAGGAAACGCCAAAAATATCCAAAACAGAGCCCATACCTCTAAGAAAGGAGTGCAATTTGTTGCTCCTCTGGACTTTTTGATCCTCTAAAGATGTCGGCCATTCACCACATTTAGCCAGCCATTCGTTGTATTTACTCGCACCTTCATCAAATTCTTTAGCATATATTCTTCTTATCAAATTAGACGCTTGTTGATCCATAATTTTAAGGATGTTTAAGACTATATAAAGATAACTGTAAAAAACCGATCTCTCAATTTTATCAACGTCTCCAAATCCCAAAAATCTATAAATCCATTTTACCTCTTTAAACCAATAAAAAAGAGGAATTCCAATGGCGTCAAGAAAACAAATAAGAGTAGCCAGGAGAAACATAAAAAAAGCCCAAAGAAAGTGGAGCTCAATGTCTCACAGACAGCACGCTCTCTCTCAACCACAAGGCCGCTCAAGAAAAAAGCCCGGCTCAACAGGAAAAGGAGAATATTACAGAATTATCATCAGGCCAAAGTCAGAATTCATCACATTCAGAGCGCACGACGTCGGCAGAAAAGGACATTTAATCAGAATAACAGGAAAAAAAAGCTCTGGCTCTTGGAGCACCCAATCCTGGCTCATCTCTAAAAAAGACGCAAGAAAAATAAAAGGCAAAATAATTATTTCAAATCCCCAAATAAAAAAAGCAATCGCCAAATTACAATCAGCCCCTAAACAACTAAAAGCAGACATTTTTACAGCACGCCCAAGAAAAAACATCCCCGAAAGCACAAAGCCAACAAGAGCAATGCGTACAGCACAAAAAAGAAACATAAAAAAAGCGCAAGCAGCGCGCTGGAAATAATGGTTCCCCAATACAAACTAAAATCTGAATCTCGCTGGAAAAAATATCAAGGAAAAGACAAACTAAAACTCTCTCTCAGCAAATACGACTTCCGCTTGCTTAATGAAAACAAAACAAAAATCCTCGTCGACAAAGCCAGCTACGCAAAAGTAATGAAGCGTTTTAGGCAAATTGAATTCTTCAAGCATAAAAAATAATGTTCCACACTATCTCTTCTTTCTTGACAAGCCAAGATTAGCTCGTCTAACCCTCAATTCAGAAATGCTCTCAGGTGTTAGGATATAACCTCCGATAATAATATCATGCCCAAAAAACTCTCCAGATTTAAAGATAACTCTCGCTTTCCTGTTATAATATATAGTTCGCTCACCAACCCTATGTCTTTTCCCATAACTTTTAACCCTAACAGTCGCAACAAGTTGAATACATTCTTCCAGTCCCAGCTCTCTAGCCCACGTCCGAAAAAATTCAATATCCTTATCTCCAATATAAGCTCGCGCCTCATCCTTCCTATAAACATGCGTATGGTATTGGCCAACAACACCATACTTAGAGCCAGACTTCCTTATAGCGCGGTCTAACTCAACTATTCTTTTCCTAGCAGAATTATTCCCAAGCCACGCATAATTAGGACTAGACTCCACAGTAACATTCGGAAACGCATTCTCCAAAAAATATCCTCGTCCATTCTTCCTTCCAATCAAATCCCCCAGACTTTCATTTTTATGCATCTCAGCAAAATTTCTAAGCATATTATAAAAACAATTGTTTGACAACCTCACAACACATTCCAATCTTTTCATCTCGTCCTCCAGAATCAAAAATAAGGGCCCAAACCGATAAAACGCCCCACTTTATAACAAACCAGCGAAGACTTTATAAATATTTATATGATTTTCTTATCAAACGCAATGAAAAAAGAATTTCCTCTTCTTCCCCAAGATTATGATTTAGAAGCAGAATCAGGCAAAGAAGGACTCTCGCTTTACTTCGCCAGAAGAGCTATAAAAAATTTCAGGCAGAAAAAAACAAAAATCAAAAAGCTCAAGAAAAAAGAAAACTCTTTTTTATTTGAAGAACAGCTCTCCTTCCCCAAACTAAAAAGAGCAAGAATTCCCTCTCCTTTAAACACAGCGCAGCTATTTGGCTGGGACAAGAAACAATTATTGCGCTGGGCAGAATACATAGAAAATCTTCCAACAACACTAATGCTCTATCACGCAACGCAATTGCTATGCCAGCCAAACCATATCAGAGACGATGTTAATAAGTATATACTACAATCCCCTCCTCCCAAAGGAGGACTGGCATATCTCGCAGGCGTCGGTAAAACCAGAATACCTCACGTGATTATGCAAATAGACGACGCAGAACAAACCGTCGCCGAACCAGAATTCTTCTCAATAAACTACGAAGAAATTCTCTCCAACTCATTAGACCAATTCGTGCTTTCTATGATTCAAATCGGTTCTGGCTTAAAATGTTCTCTCCCTAAAACCACAGATAAACAAAAAATTTACCACGAAACCACAAACAATCTCAAAGAACTCTCAGGAGCTCCCTTCCTAGAAGACCTTCTAACCTCCTACAAAAATTCAATATCCTTCAAGCCATTAACAAAAAACCCGCAAATAAAAGATCCAATGCAGCCAAGATTTGTCTTAATAAAGGGTAACATAGCCACATTTCAAAAAGAACATCCAGGAAGAGATTATATGGAAAGAGTAATTACTTATTTAAGAGCAAGAGAATTCAAATAAAACTAAAAGTTTACTTCCTCTTTTTCTTAAGCACAAAGAAAACCACAACCACCACTATCACTGCAATTATGCTTACCCACAATATCCACGACGACTTTGTAGTTTCTTCACCTGTAGTTCCACCAGCGCCAGGAGTCTCTCCTCCAGGCGTCGTTCCAACTTCCTCCGAACCCTTTTCCCCTATTGCAAAGAAACTAAACGAAGCAACCTCGGCATCATATATATAATTCCCCCCACTCTCCTCTTTAAAGGTAGTAGTCAGCTCTTGCCACTTTCCATCTGTAAACTTGAATAATGCAACATTTTCCTTATCTAAATTATTGCTTTCTACCCAGCTCTTCTCAACTTGAATTGTAATTGTTGCTTTATTAATCTTATCTGCTAAGTTTGTAGTCTCAATTTCTAAATGCTTATAGACTGCCCCTTTCTTCTCAACAGGCACTTCTGCAGGTCTCGAATCATATTTCTTGACACTAACTTTAGGATTATCTGCTTTTTCGCTGACTTCAATACTTATTTCCTTTATTCCATAAGCTATTCCAAGATCTCTTACAATTACCTCATCTCCAGGATTAATTGTAGTCCAACTCTTACTTTTCTGACTACTAGGTGTAGCACTAGTTCCTCCTCCCGTTCCCCCACCAGTACCTCCCGTACTAGCTCCTCCCGTATACCCAACAGATGAAACAGTATAAGTCACACTCGTGCTTACCTTATTCCCCGTATAGTCTGATGCTTCACAAGTAGTACTGAAACTGCCCGCAGAAGCAGTAGTAGGATGCACTTCATCTGCCACAGACCTAACTCCAGTTCTTGCGTCACTAGTCGTACAAGTACACGTTATTTGCTCTCCTTCGTCAACAGGATCAGGAGTGCAACTCAAAGAAGCAGTAGGTTTTGTATTATCTATTTGAATAGTATAAACATAAGCAGAGCTATTCACATTACCTAAAACAGTGTCATTTGCCCAAACAGTAATATTATAAGTCCCATCAGGGAAATGGCTCGTGTTAAAAGTGCCATTCCAGTCATTTCCATAATTATTAAGTCCACCAATAGTGTCTAACACGCCAATAGTCGCATTCTGTAATCCACTTGTAGCATTAGTTATGTTAATATAAACGCTCACATTTCCGTGCGTTTGATCAAAAACAGACACATTAATCGTAACTATACCATTAGTTATCTCAGAATAATTATTTCCAGTTAATGGAGAAGTAACATTAGACTCCTCAATTCTAGGAGAAGTCGTGTCAATTAGAACAAATGTACTATTTGCCGTGCCGTTAACAGGTTCAGCCGACACATTGAATATTTGCGCGCTAATATTATAAATGCCATCTGTGAGAGATGATGAAGCAACGATTCCAACACAAGCTATTTCATCAAGAACTCCAGTTGCCGTGCAATCTGCAGTGTTGTTTACAACAAGAGGCGTTGCACCTTCTACCTCCAAATAAAAGGTAGCGTTGACGTTAGTAATAGTAGTTATTATACCAGTAACGTTTTGATCTGTATTATTAAGAAATGTAACATTGAATGTTATCGTGCCAGTATTGTTTGTTCCATTCGCAGGGGAGATTATTTGAATTGCAGCATTAGCCAAAGTTACACTAAGAAATATTGCTAGAGCAAGCGACAACATTATCGGCAAAAATTCTTTTTTAGTCACCATCTTTTCTTATTCCTATCAAGAAAAGTATAGTTTATAAATCTTTTTCTTCTTTCCAAACCAAGCCTCTATAGCTCAGCGGCAGAGCACTTGCTTCGTAAGCAAGGGGTCGGGGGTTCAAATCCCTCTAGAGGCTCATCATATTTTACGGAATCTTTATTAAATCTCCTAACCAGTTATACCTATGAAACAAAAAGTCGTCTCAGCCATAGCAGAACATCTCCAACTTTCAAAAAAAGAAATTGAAAAGCTAATTGAAATCCCGCCATCAGAAGAGCTCGGCGATTACGCTTTCCCAACTTTCTCGTCGGCAAAACTGCTTAAAAAAGCTCCAAACCAAATCGCGCAATCTCTCGTCGAGAAAATCAAATCAAAATATTTTGAAAAAGTAGAAGCAAAAGGCCCATACATAAATTTCTTCGTCGATAAAAAACATTTTGCGTCGGAAATACTAAAGCAAGCTCTCAAAAAAAATTTTGGCTCCACAAACAAAAAAGGAAAAATAGCTCTCGAGCATACAAGCCTAAACCCAAACGCAAGCCCCCACGTCGGAAGAGCAAGAAATTCAATCATCGGAGATTCAATAAAAAGAATCTTGGAATTTCAGGGATACGAAGTTGAAACATACTATTATGTAAACGACGTCAGCAAACAAGTCGCAATGCTCGCTCTGGAATTCAAGGGCTCGGAGTCCTTCTCAGACTTGTTGAATCTCTACATCAAGATAAACAAAAAAATAAGCTCCTCTCCCGAACTAGAAAAAAAAGTTTTTGAGATGCTAAAAAAATTTGAATCTCAGGACAAGCAAACCCTGTCCCTATTCAAAAAAATAGTTTCAATCGCACTAAAAGGGCAAACAAAAATACTCAAGGAATTTGGAATAGAGTTTGACAAATTTGATTACGAATCTTCCCACATAAAAAGTTCTCCTCTCCTCCTAAAAAGATTTGAAAAAACAGGAAAGCTCTTCAAAGATGAAAACGGAAGATTCATCTTAGATGAATCTGGCTTCGGCTTGGAAGAAAAAATGCGCTCTCCAATGCTCGTCCTCGCAAGAAGCAATGGAACAGGGCTCTATGTTCTAAGAGACCTGGCTTACACAATAGACAAATTGAAAAGATGTAAGCAAACATTTATTGTTCTCGGCGAAGACCAAAAACTTTATTTTGAACAGCTGAAAATAGCGCTAAATCTTTTAGGAGAATCAGCCCCGACGCCAATTCATTATTCCTATGTCCTAATTCAAGACGAGGATAAAATCGGAAAAATGTCAACGAGAAAAGGTGACGTTGTTCTCTTAGAAGATTTTATGTCAGAGGCAAGAAAAAAAGCAGAAAGAGAAATCAAGAAAAGAAAAACCTCTGGCGACGCCAAAAAAATCGGCTACGGCGCAGTTAAATACACGATGCTAAAAAACAACTCAAACAAAAACATAATTTTCAACTGGGAGCAAGCTCTAAACTTTGAAGGAAACTCCGGCCCCTACGTGCAATACGCATATGCAAGAGCTTCTTCAATATTGGCAAAAGCAAGCTCTTCAAAATCAAAAGCTCTTCCTGCTCCAAATAAAAATGAAATCTCTCTTCTTAAAAAGATATCTGACTTTCCTTTAGTAGTAGAAAAAGCCGAAGCTCAGTTAGATCCAAGCATAATAGCTCACTATTCTTTCGAGCTCGCGCAGAAATTCAACGAGTTTTACCACTCCTCACAAGTCATCGGCTCCAAAGAAGAATATTTCCGCCTGAAAATCACAAAGGCATTCTCACAAACTCTCAAGAATTCCCTAAATCTCTTAGGCATTGAAGCAATTGAGAAAATGTAGTTCAATAATATTTAAATACATCAACTCTCGCTTAATCTTATGGCATACGAATCACTATTACTAATAAGCAGCATCCTAATTATGCTGATTCTTCTTGCTCTTTTAGTGGCCCTTTCTTTCCGCCTCAGCACTCCTCAAAAATCAAAGAAAAGAGTTTCCTCAGACTTAAAAAAGATAAAAGAGCAGATAAACGGCGAGTAAATAATTTAAAATGGTAAACATAATAGAAAGAACGCAAGGAGAAAATGAAAGCGAGGATAGGGCAAACAGATTGGTATCTATAGCAAAGACAGTTCTTCTCAGATACGCTCCACAAAGACAGCCGCTCTCTCATACTTTCTCGCTCTCCAAAAAAAACAGTAAAGAACGAATTTTAGTTTACCCATCACAAAATAGAATAGAAGTAACTACCCTAGGACTTCTCAATGACGCAGTTAAACTTGCAAGACACTATGAATTCTTGGGAGAGCCAGAATTTATGGTAAAAAGGAATTATTAAAATCATAACTTTTAAAAACCCTCTCATCCCCCAATCTAAGTAGACAAGCCAGCGCGCCAGCCCCGCGCTATCTGCAAACGGGCTTTATGGCAGGGCTTAAAGGAGCGAGTGAAGCGGAAGCTCGTTAGTCTTCCGCCGGACGTTGACGTCTTGTCTTGTTCGACTTTGCTCCTGCGAAACGAGTCAGGCCTTGATCGGAGCAGCTCTAAACAGGAAGCCAAGTGCTTACAAGGTTGCAGGACCGAGAAAGGTGCGAAGGTTGCTATCAAGCAGAAGCCAAGCAAGCTCCCCGTCTACTCTTCTCACAAAACACTAAGTATAAAAACTATCCCGGCTTTTTTCAACTATGCAAAAACGAGGAGTCAGCATAATGGTGGGCTATGTTCTATTAGTAATAATAGCAGTGAGCATAAGCGTCTTGGTTTACGGTTATCTTAAATTATACGTCCCAAAAGAAAAGCCAGAGTGTCCAGAAGGCCACGACGTCACTCTAATAATCCAAAGTGTTTCCTGCCAAATCGGCAGTGAGGAAGACACATTATCAATAACTCTCCTAAATAAAGGGCTGTTCAAAGCAGACGCCGTATATGTCAGAATGGAAGAAGCAGGGAGAGAAGTAAAACAGCTCGTTAATGCATAAATTTAAATCTACATTTTCCCAGAAAGCCTAAACTATCGTCTAAACCCCGGGGAAAGCTATACCTATTCAACTCCTGTTACTCAAGTAGTAAATCACGACTCTTCAAGAAGCTACGAAGTTGAAATCGAGCCTGCAATTGTCATAAATGACCAATTAGCCCTCTGCTCCCAATTTACAATAACTCAGCCAGTAACCTGTATCGCTCCAGCAGCATAATATATATATAACTCCCTCTCTCTAAATTTTTATGAAATTTGCTCATCTTGGCGACTGCCATCTTGGCTCGTGGCGTCATCCTCAATTAAAGGAATTGAACTTCCAAAGTTTCCAGGAAGCGCTGAAAATTTCCGTCAAAGAAAAAGTTGAATTCATATTAATAACAGGCGACTTGTTTGATTCCCCCTATCCCTCAATAGACAC
>CAYIAU010000015.1:0-10555 GCA_964361465.1 Candidatus Woesearchaeota archaeon | reverse complement strand
TGGGGTTTTATTATTGAGCGAGCGTATTCAATTGTTTGCACTGCTATCTGGCCTGCTTTTTTTAGTTTTGAGATTTCTTCTTCGTCCATTGTTTTTTATGATTACAAGGGTTTAAATAGGGTTTGGTTTTTGTTTTTTTATGAAGAACGTGAAGAGTATACGGAAGGAGCTTGATCCTAATAGCTATGCTGTTGTTAGATTCGGGGAAGATATAATCGGCGGGATTAATGGAAGAGTTTTATTTAGGAGCAAATCTTGTCGGGATTTTCAGAGAAGGTTGGAGCGCGCCAGGATAGTTGGCGACATAAATTCGTCTCAACAAGCATTGCTTCATTATCAGATGCAAGAGTTTAGGGGAGATGTTGGCTCTAATCGTTCTTATTCGCCTGAGTTCTTGGAGCTTCTTGAAGAGTTGTCTCAATAAAATATTTAAAGTAGTTATTCTTTGGTTTTCTATGGGAATTCCATATGTAATTTTGATGAGGGAAGGAGTTGTTATAGCTGCTGCTGATGTGAGAGATGGCTTGAGTGTTACCAGAGCTTATCAGGATTTGGAAATAGCTATGGATAGTGGAATGATAATTGGTGTTGAGAGGCAGGAATTTTATGACGTTTTGGCGAGGCATGTTGGGCCTGAGAACGCCAGAATAGAATTGGGGAAATCTGATGGTTGAAATAAATACTCACGTTGTTTTGAAAGATGAGTTGGGAGATGTTGTGGCCGATGCTTGTGTGACTGGAAATTTTGAGAGTTATAGAAATTCAGTGAATGATGCGTGCATCAAAGCATACGGGGCTTTTGAAGAAGGGAGAATTTCTTGGGAGGAATTGCATAGTTTTTCCTGCGCGATAATTGATAACTGCCCTTATCATGGGAATTTATTTTCTGAGGCGGCGGTCTTTTGGGACGTGGTTGAGAAGGACAGACGAATTTGACTTGCCGCAGCCAATGAAGTTGTTTTCGTGCTCAATTATGTAAGTGCCTCGCGGGAGTTTTATTTCTAAATTAGCGCCTTTGAGCCATGCTTGTGTTTCTTCTTTGTTTATTTTCAGGATGTTTGAGCTTATTTGTGATTTTAAGAGATGCGGCGCGTCAAAGGATAGTCTTATTGGCGTTTCTTTTTTTATGAGATATAAGCCGATGAGTTCTATGTTTATTATTCTGTTCAGGTTTGATAGTTCTTCTTTTGAAAGGTGGCCGGAGAAGCCGCGAAGTTTTTCTTTTCCTGATTCTATTAGGAGATAGGGCAGAGAGTTGATGCCGAATTGCTCTTTTAATTCAGAGAGGAGTTTTTTCTTTTGGGAGGAGGAAAGGAAGTGCAGGTTCATTTTATCTCCTTGATGAAATGATTTAATTCGCTTGTTGAGGATATTATAACGCAGGGCTTTCTGTATTCTTTTGCGAGACGCTTGTGTTTTATGAAGTAGTTATTTTCGTAGGTTTTGGCATAGCCAAGGAGTTTTTTTAGGTCTGCGAGAGTTCCGGCTCCTTTTTTTGATTTGTCCAGCGAAATCTTTCTTTTTAGGTAGCGGAAGAGAATTCTTTTTGCGGTTGTCAGGAAGGGCATTTTTAGTATTAATATCAGGTCTGCTTTTTTTATTGCTGGTTTTATCCAAGGTGAAGCGTAAGAGCCCTCAATTATCCAGTCCTTATGCTTTAATATTGCTTGGAGTTTTTGATTTCTTTTTTGCGGAGCTATCGGCTTGTATTTGTTTTCCCTGAACTTTATGTCATCCAAGTCATAGTTTTTTAGTTTTTTTGATCTGCATATTTTTCTCGCGAAAGAAGTTTTGCCAGAGCCGGGAGGGCCCATTATGTAGATTTTGTTTGGATTCATTTTTTTATTTCCTCCAATAATGTGAATTTGGCGAGGAAGAAGCCCTCTGAGTCGTTGTCTTGGGGATAGATGCGACAGGCTTTTGTTGTTTCTTGGGGGAATTTTGAGTCTTCCCATTTGGTAATTCCAGGACGGCATTTGACTGGAAGAGATAGGGATTCTATTTTTACAGGGAAGTTCTCAAGCGCGAAGGAGACGATTTCTTCGTTTTCTTCTGGGGAGTGCGTGCAGGTTGAATAGACTAGAGTGCCTCCCTTTCTCAGACAGCGAAAGGCGAACGCGATGAATTTTTTTTGCTGTCTTGATAACTTGTCGATTACTTTTTGGTTCCACATAAGGAATGTTTTTGGAGAGGAGCGGAGTGTGCCTTCGCCGGAGCAGGGCGCGTCGACGAGAATTTTGTCGAACTTTGGAATGGAGGAGGATTTTGAGAGTTTTGAGCAGAGCGAGATTGCGTCTTGTCTTGAGACGATTGTGTTTGTCACGCCTGCGCGTTCTAGATTTGCAGAGAGAATCTTTATTCTGTCCATTTTCAAGTCGTTGGCGATTATTGTTCCTTGGTTTTGCATCATTGCGGCGATTTGTGTTGTCTTGGAGCCGGGGGAGGCGAATAAATCAAGAATAAATTCATTTGGTTTTGGAGATAGGGCTATTGGAGGGAGCATTGAGGAGAGTTCTTGAATGTAGTAGTAGCCGAGGATGTGCTCTATTGCTTTTCCTAATTCTCCGGGGAGAAGAGGAGAGGTGACGAGCATTATTTCTGGGTTTTGTGGGAATGGCTGCGAGATTTTCCATTTCTTTGATAGTTTGGAATATAATTCTTCTGTGGAGATTTTTAGAGTGTTGCAGCGAATGAAGTTTTTCGGAGAAGTGTGGACAATTTTTTCGAAGTTTGCGAAGTCTTCTTTGTCTGGCATTAGGGCCTGAAGACGCTGACGGAAAAGTGGTTTCATTTCGTATTTCATTCTTTTATTATGGGAAGAGGGTTTTTATTTGTTGGGGCGTGGAAGTCTTTATAAAGTTTGTATATAAGTAAGATTATGGAAAAGGATCTCGCATTAATACTTTTATATGATGAGCAAAAAAGAATACTTCTTCAGCATAGGAGCGAGGATGCTCCAGCATTGCCTGGATATTGGGCTTTTTTTGGAGGAGGAATTGAGAAGGTAGAGAGTCCTGAACAGTCTGTGAGAAGAGAGGCGAAGGAAGAGTTGGGTTATGAGCTGAAAAACCTTTTTTAATAATTGTTCAGAAATATAAAGATGAATGGCGTGAGGGAAAGAAATATATTTTTGTTGAGAAGTATGATCCATCAAAAGAGCTTGTATTGAGAGAGGGTCAAGGTATGGGATGGTTTTCTTTGGACGAGACAAGGGATTTGAAAATGATAAATCATGATATTAAGGTGATTGAAGCTGTAGGGGATAAATATTAGATAAATAGCCAAAATTTATTGTGAGGCGCGAAGCGCCGAACGCGCTCGGGGTTTGGTTTGAAAGGAGCGGTTAATGATGATTAAGCGAAAGGCTTAATTTATCCTCGTTGCACTCGGATTTGCCTTGAGGCAAACCTTCAATCTTTATTGCTTGCTTCGGTTAAGCTATCCTGCAAACACTACGCCATTCGGCGTCTAATCATGCTTAACCAAAATTTCCAGATGTTTTACAATATCAGAAGTTGTTCACCCACCAAATAGTGGCGCGCTAATGAAAAACGAGGGTCGGCTCGGGGTACTTTGCACAGATAGTCGCCTTTCGGCGAAGTTGGTAATACTAAAAAAATAGAGTAGAATGCGATTACTTTGTAATTAACTTCAGTTTTGATTGAACTTATAGGAGGATTTATAAGTTACTATATTATATTTTTATTATGATAAAACCGAAATTATTTTTAGCAATCTTTTTAGCAATCGCTTTTATGAGTGTGGTTTCAGCAGTTGCAATACTAAATCCGAGGTTTCATCTTCCAGTAGAAAATCTAGATCTCTCTAAAAATCTCACATTTGAAAAATTTATTCAGTTATGCACACAAGAATCATGTGTGATTGATAGCCAAAAGAAGACAATTACAATACTATCACATTATAATAATAAGGTTGCTCTAACGTTCTCACAATCTTTTAATGGCGGTTTTGAAATGGATACTAGAATTCCTTATGATATTGCTGCTAATGACACTAATAATGAACCTTTCAAAAACCAGATAATTCGCGATGTTGACCCTTCCCAATACAATTGGACAGAATCTATAAGAACAGACTTAATTTATCTTAGAGGCATAGGGGTTTTAGACATTAGCGATAATGATATATCTAAAATTATTATAGCATACTATGATAAAAATCCAAGTGTAAATAAGACTGCTGGAGATTGGATTTTTTCATGTGATCTTATCTATAAATTGGTGAGTGAAAATGGAATTATTGGATGCATAGCGGAAGCGGATGTAGAAGCACCATCACCGATCTTGCCATTGAAAGAGTTTGTAATAGAGAATAAAGTTACGCCTCCTATTAATGATGATAAAAAGGAACAAGTTATAGATAATCCAAAATCCAATAATTTTGTTTACTATATAGTTATAGGGATTGTAGTTTTGGCAATAATTTTATATTTAATATTTAAGAAAAAATAAAAGTTGAAAGTTCTTCCTAAAAATTTCCTCGCCGACCCTCCAAATAAAAATCCGCGCGCCAAATTCTAGCTCCCGTCCACAACTTCCTCAAATAGCTGGAAATTACGCAAGCAATAGATTTTCAGGTAAATTAGCCAACCCGAGAGTCTTTGTGACTATCTCGGGCTTCTAAAGAAGTCTCTTAATCACAAGTAAACGGTAAATTGTTTATTTCATCCTGAAATAGTTTCTTTCGTAGAAACACACAATTTGACCTAACTTTCAAATATTCTAATCATAAAAATAGCCTTGAAAGTTCGTTTACAACGTACGATTAAAAGAACACATAAATTATTAAATAGAAACAGGGCGTTTGTTATCCAAAGATAGAACCACATTCTTTAGAGTGTGGATAAAGCTTGGTTTTATCTTAGTCTCACAAAACCTAAACAAGCTCCGCACTTTAGTGCGGGGTTAAAACCCGAAGGGTTTTGTGATCTTAATATTGTTAATATATTCACTATTGGCAAAAAATTTAATCATTGAAAGTTAATTATTTATATGACTAGTGGGAGCAGCCAGGAGGTCTTAGAAGTGAGATGTGGAAATACTGAGAGCTGTTTAACAGAAAGGGGAGGAGTTATCGTTAAGGTTCCGAGGGAGGTTTTTGATAGTTCTGGCAAAGTAAGAGAGAGGTATAAGGGAAGTGTTTTGTCTGACGGAGTTTATGTCAGCGCATGCGGAAATTTTTATTGTTCTAAGCAATGCTGGAGCAATTTTTGCGCGGATTAAAATTCCATTTCAATCCTTAGCTCTGCAAGATCAAATGTAAATCCTCCGATGTTTTTTAGATGGCCCAGGATGCTGCCAGTTTGATCTTGTGGCGGCTGTTTTTTACTTTTATATTTTTCTTCATAGTATGACTTCCACATATTGAAATTATCTTGACTAAACTTAATTGTTTGCTCTCTTTCAAATTTGTAAAAAAGTTTGTAATATGTTTCAAAATGTTCTCTTATTTTTTCTGCGAATGGCAAGGTTTCTTTAACTGATTTTTTGGTGAGGGCGATGTGCTTGCTTATATATTTGAATTCGTCTCCTAAAATCTCAAGCAAGAAGAGGGTTGTGAATAACAAAGTTTTTTTATTGTCTGGAAATGAAGTTGAGATTTTATTTAAAATTCTACAGCAATAATCAACTAATCTGTCGACGTTTAAGTCAATTGTGTGGAATTCTTTGCAGATGTTTACGCTGCCCAGCTCATCTTTTTCTATCGCGTCTGACATTCTATCAAACATATGCAATATAACCAGGAAGATCCTTCTTAATGAGTTATCAAACTCTTTTGGAGTTAATTCGCCCATTTCTTTTATTACGCAGTAGTTCTTTCCGGTTTCTATAATTCCCATTCCTATGAAACGATCAACTACTGTTTGAATCATAGCAAGAGGCGTCTTTTTTGGCACGTTCTCTCCCAATTCAGCATAAGCAGAATGTGTTGTAAAATAGTGATATGGGTCTTCGTAAAGGTTCTTGTTTGGATCAAATATAATTTTTATTTCTGTGCATCCATCTCTATACGCTCCTTGAATAAATCTCCATATTAAGGGGATTGTAAAATTTGAGATGTCAATAACTGCTTTTTTATCTTTTGTTTTCTCTTCGCTGTTTATTAATATGGAGTTTTCCTTTTCTACTAAGTCAATTTCGTCTCCTGCTTTCAGATTAAGTTTCTGCGCCCATTTGTTAGGGAGAGTGATAGTAAGAGTGTTATGGCCTTGTTTTATGACCTTTCTTCTCATATATATTGTTATGCGGTGGAATATATAAATATTTATGGTATATTCTAAATATATTGATATATATTCTTTATATTCATTATTGAAAAGAAATAAGTTTTTAATTTGAAATATTTATTTATGCCTTTTGAATATCCAGATAGCTTGAGAGATTTGTATAGCCAAGAATGTATAGCTCACAGGAGCAGGTTTAATCAAAGAATGCGTCGCTATATTGATAATAGGATTCTACATGGAGACTATATGGAGAGGGCTTATTTTCTTAATCTTGAGAAATATAATAACCTTCTTGTTCCTGCTGAGGGAGTAGATGGTTTATCGGATTCTTTTGATGTTATAACAGTTTCTGGAGCTGTGAAAGATAAGAGATTCATGTTTGTTGAGAATTGGCATGAAGATAGCGGAAAAAGATTTTCAAGTGGAAAAACTTCAATTATGCTGAAAATGCTTGGGGTTGATATGTCCTATTCTGGATTAGAAGAAGATATACCTTCTAATAATGGGAAGGAAATTAGGAGGTTGGGGGGAAGGGATAAAGGTGTTAGACTTATAATTTCTGATATAGGCTATGTTTTATCTTCTAATGGGGCTTTATGCTTGGCGCCAGTTGTTGGCGAGCAGTTAATAGCTCAATGGGATATTGCGCGGCAAGTTGTTAGGGTATTGCATCCACAGGTTGATTTTCAGGGAAAAAAGAGAACAGAGGTGCAAACTGATTATTTAGAGAGTATTGGAAATTTAAATTGGTTATCTCACAATCTTTTCGCTGATAATTCACAGATTTGTCCAGTTAATGCCATATTTTTCATTGATACAATGTTAATTGATTTAGCGGCTCTTTTTGAGCAACGAAAATTTGAGCCCCAGAGAGTTAGAGTGAGAGAGGTTTCTCCTACAAAGGAAGAGCTAAGGACGATATTTTCAAATAATCCTTGTTATCATTCTAATAATACTGATTTTTGGAGAATTAATTTGGAAGAGCATAGAAGGAGACTTGAGGCTTTGGTAAATGGTATAGATGAACAGAAAATGCCGAGGATTTATCATTTTGATATTCCTTATCCTACAAATTTTGAAGAATGCGCAAGGGCTGTTTTAGATGTTCTTGAATAGTGAAATAGGGAGGAATATTTTAAAACCCTCTCGTGTTTTTTATCCAAAGATAAAACCACATTCTTTAGAGTGTGGATAAAGCTTGGTTTTATCTTAGCTTCAAGAACACTCATAAATTCGTGTTCTTGACAGCCATCAAGAATGCAAATCTTCAGCATTCTTGAGGAGTTCAAACATACTCAAGAACTTTGTGATATTATCTTTTTGTATATGTAAAATGTGAAGAATATATTGGAATATTGACTCTATATAAATTATTGGCAAGAGATAATAATAAATTTTTATTTTAATTGGTATGAGTTTTCAGGCCATAGAAAAGCTGGAGCAGAAAGTAAGTGAAGAGGAATTTTTAGAAGCTGTAAAAAGAGCTGCTAATCAACTTGGTTTTAATTTTGAGGAAAATAGAATTTCTGGTAAAGATAATAGATATATGTTGAAAAATAAGGAGGATTCTAACCATGAGTGGGGTTCTGGAGGATATAGATTAAATGAATATAATTTAGTTAGATTGAACGGGGATGAAGTAATAGTTTTACAATTAAGAAAATATGTTAGCTGGTGGACAACTTCTGATGATTTTGTTGATTATGGAGATAAAAGAGAAGAATTTGTTGCTTTATACCAAAATGATGAATTAGCAAAAAATACTTTTGAAATTATGAGGGGCAAGCATGCACAAAATAGTTAATGAACCCGATGCTATAAAAAAAGTTTTAGAAAAGCCAAACCAGATAGAAATTTATGGGTGTGAAAAAAGTTTAGATAGCTTATTAGAAAAGTTTGCAGGCATATGGGAAGTTTCTGCTGAAAATTTAGTTAATTATAGAAAAGTTTGGAATATGTATCTCCCTAAAAGACATCCAGAAGATAGGGAAAGAATATTGAACGAAGAGTGGAGTGTTGCATATAACCCAATCGTTGCTGTAAGAAAATCTTATCCAAATGATAACAATTTGCCATTATCAGAGCTTCCCTATTTTATTGTTATATTGAATGCTGGCAGGGATAATAGACCCAAGCAGAAAAGTACTGAGCAGAAAGTGGAAGATCCATTACAGAGAAATATATTAGATAAAGGCATGATTATCGCAGAATTTGAAGATTTTTATTTGAGCCCGAATGGCTATCCATATCATCATTATGCTTCTTTACTTATTTCAAAAGATAAGAATAGAAAACAAGAATATCCTTCTCCCGGAGAGATAGAACAATGGATGAGATTTTCTATTTTAGCAAAGCAGTATGTGTTCTTTAACTCAGAGCATGCTGGAGCTTCAATTTCCGGAAGAATGCATGCTCAGGTTGTTGATCCTGAAGGAATAAGGTATGAGGATGGTCGGGTTTTGTATCCAATACTTAATGATAAAATAATGAAAAGAATCAAAATTAAGGATGGTATAGATATTGTTGAGGGTTATGGAATAACTGCTCTATCTTTAAAGGGAAGAGATGCTCCATATAGAGCTTCGCTCGCTGTCAGGAAATTAAGAGACGAGCACGGACATTGGTATAATATAATGGTTAATGGAAGAGAAGTTTTTATTGTTTCTAGAAATGCAGAAAAAGAAAAATCTGCCTGTATAGGTAAAAACTGTGGGGCTTATGAAATAAGCGGAGTTATTTTAGTTGGTAATATAGAAGAACCACTATTAGAAATGCTTGATCTGGACAGGGTTGTTGATGGAGCTGTAATATTTAGCCAGTTAAGTCATGAGCAAATAGGTTCGAACATTGCGAATGCAACAACCGGTTTGGGGGGCTTGGAAAGATACTTGTAGAATGACAAAAGCAAGAGCATACGGCAGAGTAGGATTGCTGGGAAATCCTAGTGATATGTACGGAGGAAAAGGTATTGGATTTACTTTTGATAGAACTGCCGAGGTTGAAGTTAGCGATTCTTTGGAATGGAAGGTTAATGGAGAGCCGGTCAATGTAGATGATTATGGAAGTCATAGACTTGTTAAATCTACTGTTAATTATTTGGGTTTGAAGGATAAGCTGGCTGTTAAGTATAGCAGTAACATACCTAGAGGATTAGGACTGGGAGGGAGCAGTGCAATAATAATTGCAGCAATAAGGGCAATTAACGAGCATTTTGAAGTATGTTTAGACGATTTCCAAATAGCTGAATTTGCGACATATACTGAAAGAGAGAGGTTAGGAATTGCAGCAGGATTTTTAGACAGATACACTATTTCTTTTGAAGGTCTTTTGTTTATGGATTTTGAGGGGAAGGAAGAGGCAGATAAATTGGTTTATGGGAAATATGAGAGACTAAATGCAGGCGATATGCCTTATTTTTTGGTTTTGGGGTATGGAAAGAACAGCAGTGGAAGCGTGCATAACAGCTTGTGGGATAGATTTAGGCAAGGCGACAAAAGCTTTAGGGCAAGTGTTAAGGGAAGCATGGATAAGATTGCTGCTTTAGCTGTCGAGGGCAAAGAACATATTAAGCAAAGGAATTGGAGAGCCGTTGGAAAACTAATGAATGAAAATCATCTTTTGAGAAAATATCTTGCGGAGAAGTATCATGAGCATGGATTGTTTAGGAAGAGTGATGACGAGCTTGTGGATAGTGCGAGGAAGTGTGGGGCTTTGGGAGCGAAAGTTGCAGGGAGCGGCGGGGCTGTTGTTGTTTTGGGGGAGCAAGATGTTTTTGATAGAATGAAATGTAAGTATGGAGATAAATGTTTTAGAGCTAAGATTATGAGGAAAGAAAAATGAAAGCCATACTTCCTGCTGCTGGTTTTGGAACAAGGATGTATCCTTTGACTTTAGATAAGCCGAAAGCATTACTGGAGATTAATGGAAAACCAGTTATAGAGTATATTTTAAGCAAGATTTCTGAGTTGAAGGAGATAGATGAGATTTTCATTATCAGCAACAATAAATTTTATGAGAAGTTTAAAGAATGGAAAGATAGCTTTAGCTGTAGTTTGGAGATTAAAATTGTTAATAACGGAATTGACAGGAATGAAGAAAGGCACGGAGCTATAGGAGATATATATTCTGTTTTGAAGAAAGAGGGGATTTATGAAGATTTTTTACTGGTGCATGGAGATAACTTATTTTCTTTTGATTTAGGAGGGCTAGTGAAAAGCTTTAGGGCTACTGGCTTATCTACAATTGCTCTTTATGATGTTGGAAATCTGGAATCAGCAAAGAAATTTGGGAATGTCCTGCTTGATGGAA
>CAYIAU010000014.1:0-10797 GCA_964361465.1 Candidatus Woesearchaeota archaeon | reverse complement strand
GTTTAGATAATGGTGTTCCTAAAGTTGATGAAATAGGAAAGGGTAACAGAACAATCCATATGCCAAGCGTGAAGGAGATAGGATTACGTGTGCTCGTTCGGAGCTGGGGTTCCGTCTTGCTCGCTGGGTACTGGTATTTGGTCGGCTCTGGTGCCGACGGTCGGGTAAATTTCGCGCCGCAGGCGCGTACGCCGAAAAAATAGACCTTACGGCATAATTTTCTTAATTTGTTTTCCTTTACTCGACAACCTATATACAATACCTTTAACTCCTTGCTTTTGGGTAGGATTTAGACATTCAGCATAACTTCTTTTAGCTAACCATTTCAAAGACCTAGAAACTTCTCTCAAAGTTAAGGTCTTTCCATCTTTTGTTTGTTCTATGCTCTTATTAACATTCTTAGTTATCTCGGAAACCATATAAGCCATTTCCTCAAGAGCAAGAAAAACAAGTCGATGTTGCCTTCCCCTAAAAATTTCAGCACGAGCAATTTCAAGCCTATCTTGCATACCTATTGCGTATCAAAATATTCTTATATAGCAAGATACACATTAGATACCTTCTAAAACATTCAAATTAACTCTGAATAAAACCCATAAGAACAAACAAAAATAACCCTTTATTTTCTAACTTTCTTTAATATCCTTTCAAGCAACATTAACACTTCTTCTCCGTCTTGTGTAATTTTCAAAACTGCCCTATTTGTTTTTGGAATTTTTGTTCTCGATACAAGTCCAATTTGCACAAGCCAATTAAGATGTCTTCGTGTAGAAAGATTTGCCAAGTTTAATTTTTCCTTTAGTTCTAAAACAGAGTATTCTTTATTTGTTCTATAAAGCTCTTTTAATAAAACCATATCAATCTCAGTTATAATGCTAGAACCTCTTTCTCCATGCCCTCTCTTCTTTGCCATAACAATACAGCGTGAAATTCCTTATAAACTTATCGTTAAAATAACCTATTATATTAGTGATATGTGATTACCGACTAATTACACTTTATCGTCGGAGAACCTTTATTAACGATAACGTGTATAATAAAATATAGCATTAAAAAGATGCTAAAAAATAGTATTGAAAGGAAGAAAAAATGGAAGCAAAAAAGAACTCAAAACCAGAACCTAAGAAAAGAATAACTCGCTATCCAGATACAATAAAGACTAAAGCGATTCAATTGTATCGAGAAGGTAAAAGTGTTCTTCAGATTGTTGAAGAACTAAAAGGCCCCCAAGAAAAAGCGATAATTCGCTATTTAAGAAAGTCTGGAATAGACAAACCAAAAAAGAAATAGGTTCACTTATTTTTTTTGGGAGTTCTTTTGCCAAGATAAATTTTCTTTGACAAATGCTCATCAAAAAATTCCCCTAAACTATCTGCTTTATCCTGGCCAACTACAACATTAAATAGAGTCTCTGAAAATTCACGAAATTCTCTTAAATCCTTATCTCTGGCTAGTCTCTTTTTGTCTATTCCTTCTTCGTGAGGTCGCATATAATAAACTATTTCATAAACAATTTCTTCAAATATATCTCCAATAGTCTTTAATCTCACTCTTTTTGTTTTGAATAACTCAAAATTAGAATGAAAACTTATTTTAATCAATTCTATGAAGTATTTGTTATTTCTGTATTTAGATATAGACAAAAAAGGGTCTTCTTTGTATCGCTTATTAATCATCTTACTAATGTGCCTTATAAAATGTGAACATATTACATCCCAATCAACCTTATAATAAACTTTATTCTTCTTATGGGTTCTTATTAGTATTTTCTCGTAAGCTAAATTAATTAACTCGTCGTTTATATTAGTTTTAGATGTTCCTTCTCTATCATTTTTTCTTTTTTTGAAAATTTTTAATTCTTCTTCAAGTTGTCTCATATATTTTTCTTTGTCCTCTAATGAGAGAATGACAATAGTAGACCTATAATTTTTTTCTAGTTCAACACGTTTTTTATTACCTCTTTTCTGTTCTTCCATTCCTTTTTCAGGAGAAATTGCCTTATAAAACTTTGTCCTAGTTTAGACAATTAAAAGGATATAATAATACTTTCTGGTTAAGTATTGCATGGATAAACAAACAGCCAATGTGGTGATAGACCATCTAAAAAAGAAGGCCATTTTTGGCCAACATATTTATAAATTGTGCGACAAAAGTTCCCACATAGTGTTTTCTTCATTAGATAGTTTTTAATAGATTGGTAGACTACAGCTGTTAATTAAAATGGTAAATATAGCAGAAGCTAAAAGATATGCTGATAGGATTAAGAAGGGTTTAATCAAGAACCACTTTCAAAATAGCGATTCTGTTAACTCCTTGAAAGAATTTGCAAAAATCAAAGATGAAGAAAACTTTAAAGTGATAATTGATTTTATGACTCACTTTATTTCAAACGCTAAAGAGGGGGGACTGAAATTTTTTAAAAAAGAGCCATTAGTCTTTATAGAGTGCTTACTTATGACCACAGATCACTGGGATAAAACAAGTTATATCTTAGTTCAAATATCAAGAGGTGTAAAAGTAAAAAGACCTCCAATTGGAAAAACACAAAAATTTTTCCAGAAATTATATGGTAACCATTTTTTTATTAAATAATAAACTCTAAGTGATTGAGCTTAGAATAACATAAAAAATTATAGATCAGTATGTGAGAACAATTCTTCCCAATAATTTTATAACTCTCTCTCATCATAAATATCTATGTCTCTCTTAATAAAATTAAAGGCAGAAACTCTCTCCCTAAAAAATCCTCAGAAAGCAAAGATTCTTTCAAATTTCTTCAAAACCGGCAAAGGCGAATACGGCGAAGGAGACATCTTTTATGGAATAAATGTTCCGCAGTCAAGAAAAATAGCAGTAAAATATTCCTCCTTGCCTCTCTCCCAAGTTAAGAAACTTCTCCAATCAAAAATACACGAGGAAAGATTGATTTCGCTCCTAATTCTCGTCCACAACCACAATAAGAACAAAGATAAGAGAAATGAAATAATAAAATTCTATCTTGCAAACACAAATAAGATAAACAGCTGGGATCTTGTAGACTTGACAGCAGACAAAATTCTCGGCTCACATCTATTAAACAAAGATAAATCTCTCCTATACAAATTGGCAAGATCATCTAACCTTTGGGAAAAAAGAATCTCAATAATCTCAACATTTTATTTCATAAAAAACAATCAGTTTGGAGAAACATTAAGCATATCAAAACTTCTCCTAAAAGACAAGCACGACTTGATTCAAAAAGCAGTTGGCTGGATGTTAAGAGAAATAGGCAAACGCTCTCTTTCAACTCTAGAGGGATTTCTAAAAGACAACTATAAGGAGATGTCTCGCACAACTTTAAGATACGCAATAGAGAAATTCCCAGAAGATAAAAGGAAGGCATATCTAAAGGAAAGATTTAAATAAGCCTCACTTATAGAAAAATCATGGCAACAGCAAAAACAGAACCAAGGCTCAGGTATAGTCCTCCCATAGTAAGGTCGTGTAGAGACGAAGGACATTTCTTTATTCCAGGAGTTTCTTACAGAGGAGAAACAGGAGACTACCTTCTTTTTGAAAAAATGACTCCTGAAATGCCTCAGGATAAACTTATTGAACTTTATGAAAGGGAAAAGCAGGCAGGAAATCCTCTTCCGACAGATCTTCCTTTAATTTGGGCAATCGCTACTAGAGGATATGAACTTAGAGATGAAAATAATGAAGAAGCTAAAAGATTACAGAAGTTTTTTAGAAACAGCTTCAGAAGCTGTCCAAACACTTTAACAAGAGTACATTACTCTCCAGAAGTGGATTGTATTTTACATAATGTCGGAACTTCAGAGCAATACATTTCAGAAGGAAATGTTGTTGGTCCTGACGGTTGGCTTGATAAAATTCCAGATAAGGGTATTTTGGAAAGAGTTTTAGGGACACAAGATGTTAAACAAATCAACAATGTTGTACAGCATATTAATGGAACAAATGTATACCTTTGTAGAATTAATTCAAAACCAGAACAGCTTGATAAAAGAGTTGCCAGGTTTGACGCCGACGACGTCAGGCTTGTCCTCAACTGCTTCAGGGGCCCTCGTATTGAGTATCCTGCTTTTCGGGTATTGAAGATTGAATAGTTTTTTTGTATGGCTCGCTTAAGTAAGTTTAGCAAGATTTAAGTTAATTCTGTCTCGTGACGCAAAGAATTTAAAGCAGCTTTTCTTATGAATTCTGCCCAGAAAGCTTTTTTCCTATTGATTTCAGCATGAGCAACTAAAAGACAAGGAGAAAGCCAGATGGACTACCCGCTAGTTAATCACGGCATCATTAAGGTTTATTTTAAGTCATAAAATTCAGGAGCGACTTGCGAGAAGCTCTGGTGTTCCCAATATATTTTCCTGAAAATATATTGACTAGGGGTCTTTTTTAAGAAAGGTTAATTGGCTACATTAAGTTGCCAGGTTTAACGCCAACGACAACAGGCTTAACCTCAACTGCAACACTTACTCTCGTAATGAGTATCCTGCTTTTCGAATAGTCTATCTCTGGGCATAAAGAGAAACTCCCATGCTAAAAACAAAGATTTAAATATAACTTTAAGTTATATTTTTCATGACAGCAATAACAAGAATTAGAGCGCTCGGGGGTTCTTTAGCTGTAACCATACCAAGAGAGCTAGTAAAAAAGAAAGGATTAAAAGAGGATGAAATTGTGGAGATTGAAATAAAAAAGCATAAAAAAGATTTCTTCGGAGCCCTTAAAGGAATAGGTTCTTTCACTAAGAAAGATAGAATGGAAGACAGGGAATGAAATATCTCATAGATTCTTCTGCTTGGATAGAATATTTAGAGGGAAGTGAAGCAGGAGAGAAAGTTCACAAAATATTAAAAGAAAATAATGAGATTTTTATTGTGTCTATAATTATTGCAGAAGTAATCAGCAAGGTAAAAAGAAAGGGCCTAAATACAGAGCTCGCTTACGAATCAATAATAAAAAACTCAAATATCTTAGACTTATCTCCCAAGATCTGCAAAGAAGCAGGTTTGCTCCATGCAGAATTAAAAAATAAGCAAAGATCACTCTCATTAGCAGATGCATTAATTATCACTTCCACAAGGAAGTTAAATGCAAAGTTAATAACAAAAGATGCAGATTTTAAACCCTTCAGCAATGTAATAATAATCTAAAATGGAACTAAATATAAACTTCAGTTTCATAAACATAGATAAGCCTTCTGGCCCAACTTCTTTTGCAGTTTCAGACTTCATAAGAAAATCTCTCAATCTAAAAAAAACCTCTCATCTCGGAACTTTAGACCCTCAAGTTACCGGCGTTCTACCAATAGCTCTCGGAAGAGCCTGCCGCCTGAATGAAATATTAATGCATCGCAACAAAACTTATGTCGGAATAATGCGCCTTCACAAATCACTCCCAATGAAAAAACTAAATGAAGAAATAAAACCTTTCATCGGTAAGATCACGCAGCTGCCGCCAGTTCGCTCAAGAGTCAAAAGAGCGCCCCGCGAAAGAGAAGTCAAGTCTTTCAAGCTCTTAGAAAAAAATGGCAAGGAAGTTCTCTTCCAAACAGAAGTTCAGGCAGGCACATACATAAGAAAACTAATCCACGACTTAGGCGAGAAAATAGGCGGCGCACATATGTTGGAATTAAGAAGAACAAAAGCAGGGATATTCACAGAAGAATCACTGATAAATCTCTACGATTTTGAGAAAGCACTCGCCTCAGAAGACGAATTAAAAAAGATATTAATTCCTGCAGAAGAAATAATAAAAAAAGTCCTTCCTATCGTTCAAGCTTCAGCAAGTTCAGTAAAGCAGCTTCTCACAGGCAAGCCAGTAATGGCTCAGGACATAACCTCTCCTCTCCCCGAAGAAGAAACATTCGCCCTCTTCAACAATCAGGAATTTATCGGTGTATATAAGAAGTCACTAGAAAAAGAAATAATCGCGCGCCCAGTTTTTATATATAACTAAAGACTTAAAACCTATCCTATATTAAACTAAAAATGAGAGAATTCGTATACTTCTCAAGCACAGCGCCAACATCAGGCAAATACATCAAAGAAGACTTGATGCAGTCAGGGCGCCTTGACATAGCAATTCATTCTTTAATTTCCTCATTCTTTCTCTCCCACACAATTAGAGAAGATGTAAAGCTCCATTTAATCTTCGCAGGTCCTCCAGACCCACAAAAACATCTGGAAATAAAGCCAGTCCTAAATGGAGAAACAGGAGGGGATAAGATATATCTAAACAAAAAAGACATCGCAAAAATAATAAAGAAGATGCTCTACAAATATATTCCAGGAATCAAAAAAGAAGTTTTCCCTGGCTACTGGATAGAAAAGAAATCACTCATCCAAGTTTTGAAGGAGTTGTCAGCAGAAGGAAAAGAAATCTATTTTTTGGACGAGAAAGGAGAAGACATCCGTTCAATAAATCTATCAAGAAGCCCTGTTCTAGTTATTGGTGACCATCACGGCTTCCCCTCTCTAAAAAAAGAACTAAAAAGAATCTCCCACAAAAAAATATCAATCGGTCCTAAAACCTACTTCGCTTCTCACACAATCGCAATAGTCAATAATGAGCTCGACAGAAGAGAAATTTAATCCAATCTTTCCAAAGACCTTACTCCTTCAACTTTCGACAACTTCTCGTCGGCAGTTATCAGCTCAACACCCATAATTTTTGCAATGCTGATATATATTGAATCATATAAAGTCAGCTCCTCTTTTATTGCTATTTTAGTAGCATTTTCCAATATATCTTTATTTAAATATACAATAATAAACTGCAAATCCCACAATATTTTATTAATCTTCTCTAACTCACTGCTTTTTTCAGTTTTATATCTTAAAGAATTCAGAACCTCTAAAAAGATTAATTCTGGAACAATAATTTCTATGTCTCCAGATATATGCTTATCTTTTAATTTAATGGCTTTATCAGAATTACTCTCTTCGCTAAACCATTTTACGATAATAGAAGCATCTAAAACTTTCTTCTCTCTCTCCATTTTCTTATTATTCTTGTTCCCTCTTCTCCCTTATCAAACACTTTTAACTTTCTTATTCTGTCTATCTCAACAGAGGCTTTTCTCGCCCTAGAATAATCTATCCTATCAAGGTTTCTTATCTCAAATTCAATCATTCTTCTTATAACCTCGCTCCAGTTAACATATCTATGTAATTTCATCTGCTCATACAATTTCTGATTTATCCTAAAGGATATTATTCTGTCTGTCATTGTAGTACTTATATTACAAATATATATTTAAGTTTTTCCATTTTCCAGTTAAAATTGAGACGCAATATACTACTCACAACATAACAATACTTAAAAATCTCTCTCATCTCCAAATCAAATGGTAAAAGGCGTCTCAATAAGATTCAAGTCATACGAAGAAACAGTTCCAAAGCTTCTTGACATAATCAATCTAAAAAAAGAGCTGAAAAAATACGACAAGATAGTTCTAAAACCATCTCTAATCTACTCAGATTACCCTCAGTTAAAGGAATCAGTAGGAACCTCAGCAAGTTTCGTGGAGCCGATCCTAAAATTCTGCTTGACACACAAGAATCCAGTAGCAGAGGTTTTTATAGCAGAAGGAGCAGACGGCTCAGAAACAATGGATTTATTTGACGCACACGGCTACAAAGAGCTCGCAGAGAAATACTCCATTGGCTTGATAGATTTAAACATAGCTGAAACAGAGGAAATATCTCTTCCCAGCTTTCTCAGATTTGACAAAATAAAGTATCCAAAAATTCTAAGGAACAGCTTTATAATCTCTCTTCCAAGATTATCAGAAGACTCTGAGACAGAAATTGCAGGCTCTCTTTCCAATATGCTTGGTGCCTTTCCAGCAGAGCACTACAAGGGCTTCTTCTCCAAGACGAAAAACAAGATAAGGAAATGGCCCTTAAAATACTCAATCCACGACATAATAAAATGCAAGGCCCCTGAATTTGCAATAATGGACGCGTCAGAACAGAGCTTTATTCTCGCAGGCCAGCCTCTTGAGATAGACAAGCAGTCAGCAAAGCTTCTCGGCCTTGAATGGTATTCAATATCGCATCTGAAACTGATAGACGAATCACTAAGGCAAGAAGAAGAGAGGAAAGAAAAACAAGCCGCTCTCCAAAGCTCGCCCAGAAATGTTTATTAATCCTTCCCTTCTTAAATCACTATGAAAAAAGCAGCTCGGCTATTCATCTCAGGAACAGTTCAAAGCGTCTTCTTCAGGCAGTTTATTAAGGAGCACGCAGATAAAAACAAGGTCAAGGGTTTTGTAAGAAATCTTGAGGACGGGCGTGTAGAAATATTCCTTGAAGGAGACATGGAGTCTGTTGACTCAATGATATCCCTATGCAAAAGAGGACCCCAGCATGCGCAAATCCGCTCAGTAGAAGAGCGTCCGGAGTCCTTTCAGTATTTTAAGGAATTCAAAATATTAAAAATATAATATGTCCTCTCCCCGCACTAGCCACGCAATATATTTAAACACTCTTCCTCTAATCAAACTATGTCAAGAAAAGAGCAGATAACCTCAGAAAGAATTCGCAAACTGAACGAATTAAAATCTCGGGGAATAAATCCCTATCCTCACTACTTTGAAAAGAAAGACAGCACTCTAGACTTAAAGGAGAAATTCAGCCCATTAAAAAAAGAAAAAAAATCTCCATACACTGCAAAAATAGCAGGACGGCTCGTCAATCTCCGCGACTTCGGCAAAATATCTTTCGGCGAAATTCAGGATTCATCAGGAAGAATACAAGTCGTCTTCCAAAGTCCTGACACTCCCAAAAAAATAAATGAACTTCTAAAAAAATACATAGACACAGGGGATTTCATAGGAGTGCAAGGCCCTGTTTTTAAAACAAAAAGAGGCGAGTTGTCAATACTCGTGAAAAAAGCAGAATTGCTCTCAAAGTCTCTCCTTCCCTTGCCTGAGAAGTGGCACGGCCTCCAAGACAAGGAAGAGCGCTACAGAAAAAGGCATTTGGATTTAATTATGAACCCAGAAGTAAAACAGGTTTTCCTAAAAAGAACAGAAATAATAAATCTAGTAAGAGAGACTCTGTCAAAAAAGGGATTTCAAGAAGTAGAAACTCCTCTTCTTCAGCCGCTCTATGGCGGAGCAGAAGCCCGCCCCTTTGTGACAGAACTCAACTCCTTAAAGATGCGACTCTATCTTTCTATCTCTCCAGAAATATATCTGAAAAAACTCCTAGTCGGCGGAATTGAAAAAGTTTTCACTATCTGCAAAAACTTCCGCAACGAAGGCATAGACAAATGGCATAATCCAGAATTCACAATGATGGAGGCATACTCTTCTTACTGGGACTACAACGAAATAAGAAAACTCACAGAATCACTAATCCAAGACTTAGCCAAAAAAATCACAGGAACAACAAAAGTTAATTATCAAGAGAAAACAATAGACTTCAAGGCGCCCTTTAAAGTAATGAGAATTGAAGAAGCAATTAAAAAATACTCAGGTATAAATCCAAACGATGATAAATCTCTGAAAGAAGAAGCAAAAAAGATAGGCATTTCAGGAACAAGAGATGAAATAATTGAAGCAATTTTTGACATAAAAGTCGCTCCGAATTTAATCCAACCGACTTTCATTATAGACTACCCAAAATCTCTCTCGCCTCTCACAAAAGAGCACAGAAAAAATAAGGAAGAAGTTGAGAGATTTGAGCTTTTTATCAATGGCGTAGAAATCGCAAATGCTTACTCTGAATTAAATGACCCAATTGAACAGCAGAAAAGACTTGAAGAGCAGATTCACTCAAGAAGAAACTCTGAAAAACTAGGACCAGATGTTGAGGCAAATGTTCTTGACGAAGAATTTATAGAGGCAATGCAGTACGGAATGCCTCCAGCAGGCGGCGTCGGCATAGGAATAGACCGCCTCGTCTTGCTTCTCACAAATTCCAACTCAATCAGAGATGTAATTCTCTTCCCCTTCATGAAACCCTTATCAAATCAAGAAAGCTAAAAGGAGGAATAATGGTAGAGCTAATAATAAAGTCAAAAATAAAATCCGCAGTCCCAGAGTTAGCAGTTGCAGCAGAAGTTGCTCCAGCGCTGAACAAAAAAGTCCTTGAGCTGCTGGAAGAAGCTTCACAAAGGGCAAAGGCGAACGGCCGCCGCACTCTCCAAGCCAGAGATTTATAATGAGAAGAAAATTCCCATCACTAGCAGTTATTGTCCTGATATTCGCCATAGTCTGGCTTCTTTCAGAACTTGGTTATTTGAACATAAACATTCCCTGGATTCCAGTAATCTTGATTATAACCGCCTTGGGATGGATAATTAATAGGCTTCTCTTATGACTCATTAAAATGCCAAACAACAAAGCAAAAGGTTCAAAAGCAGAGCGCGAGTTGCTCGATCTCTTGACGCAGCAGGGCTGGCGCGCAGTTCGCGTGGCTGGCTCCGGCGTGAATGATAATTCGCCCTGTGATTTAATCGCCGCAAAAATGAAAAGAAAGGGCTTTGCCATAGAAGCAAAGTCATCAAAAAAATCAACAATCTACATTGAAAAACAGCAGATAGAAGACTTTATGTTATTCTCAACAATCCTCGGTTTGAAGCCCGCAATCGCCGCCAGATTCAACCGCGAAGGCTGGCTCTTTCTTCATCCAAAAGAACTAAAAGAAACAGGCAAATACTTCTCACTCTCAATAAAAAAAGCAAAAGAAAAAGGACTTCTCTTCTCACAGTTCTTTGAAAAATCTTAAGCACCCTCAGGACTCAGCTCAATCGCAGAAGCAACAACACTGCATGCGTTCG
>CAYIAU010000013.1:0-10803 GCA_964361465.1 Candidatus Woesearchaeota archaeon | reverse complement strand
TCTTTCGAGCGAGAGCGAGCCCTTGCTGCATTTTAATATTTTGTTTTCGTATTGGCAGGAGACGCCTTCGGGGATGCTTATTTTTTCAAGTATTTTTCGTTTCATTAGTAGATGTAAGCTATTAGACTTCCTCCTATGTTTTTTTCAAGAGCTGTTTGGTGAGTCATTAAGACTTGTGAAGTTGAAATTATTATTATCCCGATGTTTTTTGCCGGGAGGTAGCGCTTTGCGTATCTTTCAATTTGCTCGACGGAAACAGTGTATCGCGGCTTGATTGCCTTGCAGTTGTTTAAGTTTGACATTTCTATTTTTAGTTTTTTGTCCTGAACTTTGTAGTCTTTTATGTAGCCCTTGAGCTTTGCGATTGCGAGGACGAGCAGGAGGAGTTTTGAGAAGCGCGGAGTTTCAACTATGTTTTTTCCTGATTTTTTTGCGTTAATCATTTGATTTAGCACGTCTGCTACTACATCTTGACTCATCTTAGCTGTATTTTTTGAAGCCGATTTCTTCTGCGATTTCGCGGAAGCAATGCCGGCATAGGTTTAAATTATATTGACTTAAGTGCGCTCCGAAGCGGCCGCAGCGCTCGCACTTTCTTTTTGCGATTCCTGAGCTTCTTTCTTTTGGCTTTGAGTGCCTTAAGAATTTTTGCATTACCACTGGCTTTCTTCTTAATTGCTTTAATATTTTTCTCCAATCTGATGCTGTCATTTTTTTGAACCTCTGTAAGATTTATTAGCATATAAAGAGGTTCTATTCATATAGTATTTTTCAACTATTTCTTGAAATGGAACATAAGTATTTCTGACTAGTCTGTTAAACAAGCTATTTCTATAATTAGATTCTAATTTTGGTTTTTGTTTTTTAGCTGTCATTTAGATGAATTTTGTCTGGAAGTTAGATTCCATGAATTTAATTATTTCTTCTTGAGAGACGTGCTGTTTGTGCGGGATGTGTCCTCTCTTGAGTTTTTTTCTTTTGACTCTCAAGCCCGGGCGCGCGAAGACGACGGTGATGTTCAAGCCCCTGATTCCGATTTCTCTTTGGTATTCTATTCCGGGGATTTCAATGTATTCTTTTATTCCGAATGAGAAATGATTTTCTGAAACCTGCTCTTCGTAGATTGTGTTGTTCAGGGCGCTGAGAAGCTTCTTTAGCAAATCTAAAACTTTTTTTCCTCTTAATGTCACGCGCGCTCCGACTTCAAGTCCTGGACGAACGCCGAAATCAGGGATTCTTTTTGTTGAGGAGATTATCTGTGCTTTCATACTACTGATTAACTCAAGAAGTTTTGCGGACTTTTTCAATTCGTCGCCTGTGGCTCCGGCTGAGAGAAGAACTTTTTCTATGAAGATTTCCCGCATTGGGTTTTCTGCTTTTACTTCTAATTGTGCTGATTGTTTCATTGTGCGATTATGATGGAGAGAGGAAGCTCAACCATTTCCTCCTTGTTTTTTAGTTTTACCGACGCGCTTTTCTCATTTAAGGATTCTACCTTGCCTTCTTGGCCTGCGTATTTTCCAGAGAAGACAAAAATATTTGAGCCCTTGTCTAATTTTATTATTGATTTTATTTTTCCTGAGAAGTCAAGCTGGACAGAGTCGTTTATTTTTACTTCTTCTTCTGAGAGAACATTTGTGCCGTCGTGAAGGTTTAGCTGGACTTGGGCTTTGGGGCGCAGTTTTTTATTGAGCACTTTGCAAATTCGCGCGTCTTTTTTTAGATAGTGGGAGAGAGTGAATTTTTGGCTTGGGGAAAGAGTGAGCGTGTAGGGTTTGTCTGCTTCAAGAATGTTGAAAAGCTTGATGCTTTCTTTGTGGCTCTTTACTGGTTTTCCGTTGAGCTTGAGGAGTTTTGAGTTAATCATCTGCTTGACTTCGCGCGTTGTCTTCGCGAGCTTGAGCATATCTCTTACTGCTATGACGATGGGGACTGAATCTTTTTTGTGAGACAAAGGCACAGCTATATATTTCGTTCCTTTTCTTTTTATTGGGAGTTTAGTTGTTGTTGATTGTCTTGTTTGATGCATTTTTCTCCTCCTTGTTTTTTATTGGAGAGCGGTTTAGAGCGCTAAGACGTTTCTTGTCGTCGAGATTCAGAGTTTGGATTTGAAGAGCGCTTGGATGAAAATAAACGTTTATTTTTGTTCCGTCTTTTTTTGCCCTTTGAATGCCTTCAAGAGCAACTCTTGTTCTCTTTGGAAAGACAGAAATAACTTTTGCTTTTTTCTTCTTGAAGGAGCCGCGCATAACAAGCACTTCATCCCCTTTCCTGAGGGGAAGATTTCTCTTGCCATACTTGTCTCTGAGAGATTTTGACAAATGCGCATTTAAAAACTTATGCCTGATGTGGAGCGGAGCATTGGCTAAGAATTTTCTTTGCTTTCTCGGCTGTTTACTTGAGAGCCACTTTGTAGAAAATTTCTTTTTCATATTTTATAAGAAGATACTCCCTCCATTAAATTAATAAACAACATTGAACTTTTCCACGAAGATATTGAACTTTCATCTAATTTAGAGATTATACTACTAAGTCCCTCCTCTCTAATTGTTAAGGTTTTTTTCAGTGCAGTTTTGGTTTGATTATAGTAAAATGAAAAACCTTTGGAATTGTTGGCTCTCATTGCTTCAAATGTTTTTCCACGATATCTTTCTACACTTTTAATCGCTCTTCTGAGAACTAACCCTTCTCTTGTTTGGGATGAAAGTTGGCTATTCATAGTACAAACTGAGCTATTTTTGCGACTTGCGGCCAGCGCTCCTGAACCTCCCTTGCAACTGGGCCTTTTATCTGGGTGCCTTGAGGATTTCCTTTTTCATCTTTAAGTAGTGCGACTGCGTTGTCTTCGAAGGCGACGCGCTCGCCTGTTTTTCTCTTGTATGGCTTTTTCTGCCTTATGACGACTGCATCGTAAACTTTTCCTTTCATATCTGGCTTGCCTGCTCTTACTGAAATTTTTACCCAATCTGCTATTTTCGCGTATTGCTGTCTTCCCTTCGCGGATTTTCCTCTTTTGACGCCGGTGATTTTTACAATTCGCGCTCCGCTATTGTCTGCGGCGAGAAGATATGTTCCGATATTAAGGGCGCGAGTTGCCCTTGCGGAGATTGATTTCATTGTTGGACTCCTGTCTCTGCTTTTCTTACGATTTCCACGACGAGAAAATGAATTATCTTGCTTTGGGGGCGAGTTTCGCGGACTTTTACCAAATCGCCGACTTCAACTTCAAGGGCTTCTGGGATTCTTGCGTGAAGTTTTGTTTTCTTTTTTGAGTATCGCTCAAATTTTTGGATATAAAGTGTTCTTTCTATTTCTATGACTGCGCGCTTCTGGAATTTTTTTATAACTTTGCCTTGAAATGTGCGCCCTCTTGTTGGAAGAGTTCTAACTAAGTTTTTTGTTTCTTCTTTGTTTGTGATTTTTTTCTCTGTCATTTTCTATGCAAGCCTATGGCTTTCTTTTCATTCCTCTTTTTCGTGTTTAAAAGCTTTCAGTCGCTGATTGATTCTTCTGGGAAGCCGAGATTCACTAAGGCAGCCTTGACTTGCTTCTTGTGGTTTCCCTGCAGCTCTATTGTCCCGCCTTTGACGGTGCCTCCACAAGCGAGCTTTTCTTTCAAGGATTTTGCTGTTTCCTTGAGGTCAACACTTTTGTCAAAGCCTGAAACAAGCGTTATTAGTTTCCCATAACGTCTTGCTTCTGTCTTCACTTGTATGTTCTGCTCGCTTTTAGCGATCTCTTTAAACACGTCGGCTCCCGAAGGAATGCCGAAATCTGGCTGTTCAGTCATGTTTTTTTCTTTTTTCAATAAATCCTGAAGCGGACTTACTGAACATTATTAGACGAGAAATAGCCCTTTTAATCTCTTTGGTTTTGGCGTTTGTCTTGTTTGCTGTGACGTTTGCTTTTATGAGCGCTAGTTTCAACTCATTCAATTTTTCTTCTCTCTGCTTTTTGTCCATCTTTGATATGTCTTTATATTTTAAGAGTGTCATTGTTATTTGCTCTCCTTTTTTCTTGACGAGATTTTTTTTGGCTTCGGCTTTTCTTCAATTTCTTCTATAGACATTTTTATCCTGCTTCTAAGCTCGTTATCGACGACTATTCTGTCGTGAATGTGCGCGCCTGGAGGGAGAATTGAGACTTGTATTCCTACAACGCCGGGAATTGTTTTTGCCTGAGACTGGGCTCTGTCAACTACTTTTGCCGGTTCGCCTGTTTTTTTTAGATAGCCTTGGGAAAATCTCCATCTTCTTGCTCTTTCTGATGGAAGTTTTCCTGACATTACAATTTCAACGCCCATTGCTTTTGATTTCATTATCTCCTGAATCATTTTGTATGCTATGACTTTGAATTTTAGGGAGCCTCTTCTTTCCAAGAGAAGGGCAATCTCGTCTGCAACGAGCTGTGCGTCAAGCATTGGGTTTTCTATTTCTTTTATTTCAATGTGGGGGTTGTCGAGATTAAAGTTTTTCTTTAGGATGCTCGTTAATTCGTTTATCTTCTCTCCTTTTCTTCCGATTATCAAGCCTGGCTTTGACGTTGCGATGACTATTTTTTCGCCAATTGGAGTGTATTCTATTGAGACGTTTGAGATTTTTCCCTTTCCTAACTCGCGCTTTATGTATTCTTTAACGCCTAATTCTTCTTTTTTGAAATTCACGAATTTTTTCTCGTCCATTTTATTTTTTCGCCTCCTTTTGTTCTTGAGTGATTTCTCTTGCAATTAATAAAACGTTTGTCCTTTTGCCTTGACGGCTTCCTCTTCTTAGCGGACGAGCTGCCCAGGAGGGAGAGGCGATTTTTATTCTTGTTTTTTCCAAGTCCATATTATTAACGAGGACATTTCCTTTTAAAGATTTCAGAAGATTGATGAAGAGAATTGAGGCGTTTATTGGATAACGGCCTGACATCATTCCCTTGCCTTTTCTATGGGGGACTTCGCCTTTGAACGGGACTGCTTTTTTGTATTTTAGGACTGCTTGCAAATCACTTATTGCTTTGTCTATTGGCTTGTCTTTTATGAAACGGCAGATATAGACTGCGTGCTTTTTTGAGATATGAAGAGCAAGTCCTTTTGCTGTTGCTTCTTCTTTTTTTGGGGTTGGAAGAGGTTTTTGTTTTTTTGGTTTGGAAGTTTCTGCTTCTGGTTTTTTTTGGGAGGGGGCAGGTGATGGCAAGGATTTTTCTACTTTGACTGGAGCTTCTGTTTGTTTAACTTGTTCTGCTGGTTTTTCTTCTACTCGTGTTTTGTCTTCGGTTTTTTCTGTCATTTTATTTCTTCTGTGCTCTGGACGATTTAGTTGCGCCTATTCCTGCGGCGCTGTGAGTTACTTTTTGTCTTGTGAGGACGAATTCTCCTAAAGTGTGTCCAATCATTTCGTGAGTTATGAGAATATCCTGGAAGTTTTTTCCGTTGTGGACCGAGATGTTTAATCCGACGAGCTTTGGAACTATGACTAAATCGCGAAGATGGGTTCTTATCTTTTTGTTTTTTGCCAGAGTGCTTTCACTTCGCTTTATGAATTTTTCAATTATGTGGAAGTTTCTTAGAACAGAGCGCCTTGCGCGTGATGGAAGAAATTTTGCTGACTCTCTTACATCGAGGGCTTTCAGCTCGTCAATCTTTTTACCTCGGTAAAATGCTTCTCTTGTTTGGGAGATTTCAATTCTTGCTTTTCTTTTTTTCTTTGCCATTATCTCTTATGTCCTGTCCTTCTTGGGCGAAGATGGCCGACGCGCTTCCCTGGAGGAGCGTTTCTTTTTGCTATCTTGGATTTTATTCTCTTTCCTCTTCCAGAGCCGAATGGGTGGTCTACTGCGTTGACCTTAACTGCTGAAGTTCTTGGCCAGAGTTTTGAACGTGCTTTCATCTTGTAATAGTTTCTTCCTGCTTTCATAATTGGCTTTAGGTTTCTTCCTGCGCCAGCTATTGTACCGAGTGTTGCCCTGCAGTTTTCATCAAGAAGAATTTCTTTCCTGTTTGGCATTAGAATTGAGACTTTCCTGCCGTAATTTTTTAAAAGTGTTGCAGATGAGCCGGCGGTCCTTATCATTTTTCCGCCGTCGCCTGGATTTATTTCTATGTTATAGATTGGGGAGCCTGATGGAATGTATTTTAGCTGGGCTACATCTCCTTCTGCTGGGTTTTCAGAGTTAATTGATATTTTCTGTCCTGTGACTGCGCCATTGAAAGCAGAGTTGTGGAATATTTCGTTATCAACTTTTATTTTTAGGAGGGGAGCTGAGTGTCCTGCTGAGTGTATTATGTCCAGGATTTCTGCCTCGCCGTGCTTTTGAGGGTATCTTATTGTGTGCTGAAATGCTTTTTTTCTTACTCTATAAGTGAAGCTTCCTTTTCCGCGCGCTTGTGAAATTATTCTTTTTCCCATTTAAATCATTCCGAGTTTAGTTGCGATGTCAATTGCAGGATTTTTCTTTGAGAGTTTTACATAGGCGTATTTTTTATTTAAGCTTATGAGAGTCCTGACTTTTTCAACTTTTACAGAGAAGATTTTTTCAACTTCTTTTTTTATTCCGGGCTTGCGGGATTGTCTGGGCACTTCAAATAATAATGTGTTGTCTATGTCAATTAACTTGACTGCTTTTTCTGTTGTAAGGGGTTTTAATATCATTGTGTCAGCTCCATTGGAATTTCAAACTTGGAAAATTCTGGAAATAACTTCTTCTTGTAAACAATTCTTGAGAAGCATTCTGCTGTCAATTTGGCGTCTTCAAGAGCGCTGTGCGGCTTTCCTTGTTTAATTATTTCTTTGTTAACGAGCTGTATTCTCTCATCGGTAATTCCACAAAGCTCAAGGATTTTAGAGAGGCTCATTGCGCTTTTGTTTTCTTTGATTGCGAATTCTTTTTTAATTTGGTAATACTTGAAGGATGCGATTGAGTGCAAGTCAAAAGCCCTGTGGGGAATTGATATCACAAGAGAGTATTTGTCTGCTTTGCTTTGCAGGAAAGACAAGTCAAATTGCGGGTTTTGGCAGATTGGGTTTTTTATTTTTACATTTTGAGTCCAGGAAAAGAATTTCTTCAGTAATTCTTTTTGTGATTGCTTTTTTGAGTTTCTTAAATCGTTTTCTGTTTTTCCTATGACTTTCAAAGCTTCTGCGGACACTTCGTCTTCATTGTCGATGTTTGATTCTTCAAGGAAAGTATTTTCTGGATTGGAGAGGTCTAGGGCTCCTATCTGCCAGATTCCGTTTTTTTGCGGGGAAATGCCTGAGGTTTCTATATCTAAAACTATCATTTCTTTTCCTCCTTTGTTTTTTTGGACAAATCTTCAAGGGCTTGCTTAGTATATATGGCTAGACGGCCGAGAGGGTAAAGGTCTGAGATTGAGAGTTCGTTTGCTCTCTTTATTTCTACTCCTTTTGATTTTGCCTGCTCTTCGCTGCCTGTTACTACGAGAAGCCCTGCGTTTGACTTGTATTTTCTTCCTCTTGCTTTTCCTGGGCGAACTGATTTTTTTCTTAGCGCGAGATTGAATGCTGAGCCGAGGATTTTTTTCAGCGAGTTCATTAACTCTTTTGTTTTGGGAGGAAGAGATTCAATTACTACGGGAGCTGAATTTATTTTTTCAAGAGAGGAGTATCTTCGCATTATTAATTCTGCGGAGGCGGTTGAAGCGAAGGCAGAGTTCATTGCTATTTGAATTTCTTTCTTGTTTATTTTCTTTTCTTTTCCTATTCCTTTTGGAGGATGGGCTCTTCTTCCGCCTCTTGTGCCTGAGATTTCTGCGCCAATCCAGAAGAATTGAGTGCCCCGACGCCACATTGTTTTTCTTGGTATTCTGGAGATGCCTCGGCCATAATGCCCTTTCCAATCGTGCCTCTTATGGGAAATTGTTCCGGCTGCTGAGTGCTTTCTTCCTGCTCTTTCGTCTGGAGAGTAAGGCTGTTTTATTTTTTCAGATTCAAAATATTTTGCTGTTATGTCTTCTCTGATTTTTGTTTCAAATAGAGAAGGAAGAGAGATTTCTCCTTTGGGAGTTCCGTCTGAGGAGTAGAGTTTTGCTTTCATTTTTCCCATTGCCTCGCTTTTATTAAAAGTAATTTTGACTCTGCATAATCTTGCGGGTCTCTCGCTGGGTAATATACATTGGAGAGTTCTGGCCTTGAAGAATCTTTTTTTAGAGTGTAGGAAATTATATGCACTCCGCTTTTTGATACGAACTCTGGTTCATCTGAAATTTTTCTTCTGAAAACATAAGCTTGATTTTGAAAGAATCTAACATCGCCGGGGTGAAGTCCTTCTAAATCTTCTGGCTTAGAGATTCTCTTTCCTTTTGCGTCAACTTTTCTTATTCTTATCATTGTAGGAGTTGTATGAATTCGTATTTTTTCTTGGCTTGAAATAGAGCAGGACGGAAAGAGGGAGTTATTATAATTTGTCTCTTTGGAGGACCTTGGACGCTTCCGTTGATTATAAGATATGATGATTTTATTTTGCCGTAATTTTTGAAGCCTGAGCTTGGATTGATGCTGTTTTCTGAGATTTTGCCTGAGAAAATAAGTTTTTGATTGTAGTGGACGCGGGTGAATAATCCTAATTGTCCTGCCATTGGAGTTCTGAAAGTGACTCTTGCGGGATGCCAAGGAGCGAGAGAGCCGGGGTTTCTTCTTCCCTTCTCTGATTTGTGAGCTTTTAATGTGATGCCGAATCTTTTTACAGGGCCGACGTTTCCTTTTCCTTTTGTCAAGCCGCGAATGTCAAGAAGAGTTAAATCTTTTTTTAAAAAATCTGAAAGAGAAAGTTCTTTTCCAATTAGTGATGTTAGGAGCTCAAGCTTGTTCTCGCCGGAGAGAGCGAGTTCTGCTATATCGGGAGTTTTTTTTATTGATGTCTGGCTTGGCAAAGAGTATGCAAGGACGCGAATTTCGTCGTATTCTTTTGGCGCCTCTTTTGTTAAGTCTTTTAATGTTTTGGGGAGTTTTATTTTTTTAGAGAGCAAGCTTTCTTTTGAGAGAAGGATGTCTTTAATTACGATTCCGTTTTTGTAGAATCTTGCGGAGAGGAGTTTCATATTTGGAGCTTCAAGAATTGTCACGGGAATTGTTTTCCTTTTTCCTTTTGTCATTGAGTGTTCTGTGCTGTCTTTGACGAGGGCGGAAGCCATTGCGACTTTGTAGGTTATGAATCCGAGAATTCCCTGTTCTTTAGAATTAATTGTGCTCCAGTTGACACTAGGAATGAATTTAGATGCTCGTTTTCTTGGATAAAACTGCAAGCTTCCCTTTCTCGGTCTTGATAATTTCGGCATTTGCTCTTAACATTTTGTTACAGGTGCAACTCTCCTGTTTTTAATTCTGAAGTTTCCTTCAGCAATTAGATTCTTATTCTGAGAAAAAATGCAGGTTTTTAAAACTTGTGATTGGTTTCATCAAGAAAAATCCTGGCTGTTCTTGTTCAAATATAGAACAATGCGCTCCAATACCTTTCTATTTCTAGTAGCAATCACCTTATAATCTTCTCTACCGCGTCCAATCACTCTATAAACTCTTCTTGGTCTTTCCCTTTTCCCGCTCCTTACATCTTCCATATCTCTTGCTCTAATAAGGAATTCTTCACTTTCTAATTGGACTTCATTATAGGCTCTATCCTTGACTCTGCAATTCCCTATGCTTCTTATTCTTAGCCATTTAATTAACATAAAAATATTTAGAGAAAAGAGTAATTAAACTTTTTCAATATTAGTCTTCCTGTTCTATTCTTGGAGCGAGGACGAAAGAGAGGATTACGTTTCCCGTCGGGAAGTCCAGGCGCATTGGATGATTGTTGGAAAAGGAGAGTGTGCAGTGGTTTGAGATTCTGGCTCCTTTTATGAATTTTGAGAGGTATTCTAGAGAGAAGCGCGCGGTGCTGTTTGCGGAGTGAATTTCAACTTCGTCTGATGAGAATTCTGCTCTTGATGAGTGAAGTCCGGATGCTTCAATGACGAAACGACTTGGCTCTGCCAAGAGAGAGCAGGCGTCTGAGACGACAAGGCAGTCTTCAACAACTTCTGCGAGAGAATCTGAGTTCATTTTTATAACTGAATTAAACTCCCATTCTGGAAGCTCTTTTTCTTCTGATTCAACATCAATGAGTGCGAGCGAGAAGTGTCTTTTTATTCTGTCTTGTATTGAAAGATTTAATGTGTTTTCTTTTCTTTCTAAAATTAGGGAAGAGCCGGGGCCGCATCTTCGCAGGACAGATTTCAAGTTGTCAAGATTGACGCCGAGAATTTCTGGTTTGTCTATCTGGAATTCTGAGAAGAGGTCAGAGGGGATCTTGAAATAAGTCATCGCGACATTTGCTGGGTCTACTGCGGTGAGGAACATTCCTTCCTTGTTTATTTTGAGTCTGACTTCTGTCACTAATTCTGAGATAATTGAAATTATGTCTGAGAATAGTTTGGGGGATTCTAGCTTGAGGTGCATTTTCTTAGGCAGGGAAGCAAGCTTTTAAGTTTTGTTGTGGTATCATATAGAGTAAAAAAATAAATTTTGCTTCCTTTTTTTACTCTGTCTCATCAAGTACAGGGAAACTAACAAGTTTCCACTATGGCCCCTTCCCTTGAAAATGCACAAAGACTTGATGATATAACGAGAGACCTAAATTTTTTATCCAAAGATAAAACCACATATAACGAGAGACCAAAATATTTCTCCTTTGCTTTTTGTTCTCTCGAATATGTCAAGAATGCTTAAGATTTGCATTCAATTTGTTTATGTAAATGCAAATCTTGATGTAGCAACTGACAAACTATAAAGATTTCCTACGGAAATCTTTAATCCTCGTTTTAAG
>CAYIAU010000012.1:0-11357 GCA_964361465.1 Candidatus Woesearchaeota archaeon | reverse complement strand
CGCCCCCCCACTCAAGCTAACATAGCCAAATCTCTTTTTATTTATTCCTGATTTTCTCAAAGCAGAATTCAAATGTCCGCCGCTCAGAACGCTAAAAGCCCGCGATTTAGCAATAGCCTGCAACAAAGAAAAAGTCCCCTTGCAAAATTTCCTGTCCTCACAATAACCAGCAGTCCCCTTCATAAAAATTCTCTCTGAACTTTTAATCAAATCAACATACATCTCTTGCGTCCTCTCTCCAATATCATACACTTTATACTTGGAAGGAAACTCATCAATCCTCAATTCCTTCCTGCGCCCTTTCACCTCAACAGCCAAATCCATCGGCGTTCTAATGCCTCCAATAACCTCCTTAAGTTTTGGTATTATACCAAGCTCTTTCCTCAAAAATTCTTTCTGCGCTCCCAATTTATTTCCTTTTGCAATCAAGCACAGTTGCCCAAAAATTCCGCAAGTCACTACCTTTCTGCGTACCATCAACAAAAGATTATCCTCTGCTTTCGCCCCTCCGAGAATAAACAAGCATTTCTCAGTCTTAATCTTCTCAAGCGCATTCAACTCCCTTTCCATAGTCCTTCCCACACAGCTTTTCAAAATTCTCGGAAAAGCAACAATAGAACTATGCTTCCTATGGCAAACACTAAAAGCATCATTCACATAATAATCTCCTAATTTCCCCAACACCTCAACCATCTTATTTTTCACACTTCCCTCAAACTCTGCCCTCAAAAATCTCACATTCTCAAGCAAAAGCGCCTCTCCATTCTCCAATTTCCCAATCTCTCTCAATGCCTTCGCGCCTATGATATCATCAACGAATTTTATCTTTACATATTTGTTCAATAAGCCGGCGTGCTTCTTCAAGGAAATAAAATCCTTTTCCCCAGGCCTGCCCTGATGAGCCAGAACAATCACCCTCGCGCCTTTCCTCTTCAGCTCAGAAATCGTCTTCGCTGCTTCAATAGTCCTATCACTAAGCACAACCTTTCCATTGGAAATCTCAGAATTCAAATCGCTTCTAACGATAACCCTCTTTCCTTTAAAATTAAAATCATCAAGCGTTCTCAGACCTCTTTTCATAACAAAAATAGAACAAGATGATTTTTAATTATTCCTATCACAAAGTTCTTGTGTAGTTTGAACTCCTCAAGAACTTCCAGTTCTTGATGGCCCAGAGAACCAAAGGTTCTCTGTGTTGTGAGACCTCAAGAATGCTGAAGATTTGCATTCTTGATGGCTGTCAAGAACACGAATTTATGAGTGTTCTTGAAGCTAAGATAAAACCAATATATATCCACACATTAAAATATGTGGTTTTATCTTTGGATAAACAATAATTTTATATAGTCTAAACAATCCTTATAAAAATGGAATTAGATGTAGTCTTAGAAAAACAAGAGGAAGGAGGATACACTGTTTATATCCCCTCACTACCTGGCTGTATCTCTCAAGGAGAGACCAAAGAAGAAGCTTTAGAGAACATTAAGGAAGCTGCAGAATTATACTTGGAAGCAGATGAAAATGAATTAATTGTATTCAAGGACAGAGGAGATATTGCCAAAATAGCAATATGAAACTTCCCCAGCTCTCTGGAATAGAATTAATTAAAAAAGTCACAAAACCCTTCGGGTTTTAACCCCGCACTAAAGTGCGGGGCTTGTTCGTGGTTTTGTGACCACCGAGAAAATCCACGGCAAAACAACCACGGACTAAAGTCCGTGGATTTTAACGAGTGTTAAAAAAATTTGGCTTTGTTATTACAAGACAAAAAGGTTCTCACATAAGATTAGAGAAGAATACTCCAATAGAAACAATAAAGCTTACAGTTCCTAATCACAAGAACTTAAAGAAAGGAACCCTTCATAATATTTTAAAAGTAGCTGGTTTATCAATAGAGGATGTTGTTGCGGCTTAATCATCTTACCCACTTCTTCAATCTCTCAACAACGTCAATCAATCTATTTGAATAACCATACTCATTGTCATACCACGCTACAACCTTGATTAAGTCCCCATGCACTTGCGTTGAAAGCCCATCAACCACGGCAGAGTGTGAATTTCCAATAACGTCGCTGGAAACAATCTCGTCTTCAGTATATTCTAGAATGCCCTTCATCTCTTTCTTTGCCGCGCGCTTGAAAGCAGCATTGACTTTCTTAACATCAACCGCCCTCTCCACCTCTGCAACCAAATCAACAACGCTCCCATCAGGCACAGGAACTCTCATAGCCATGCCCTTTATCTTTCCCCTCAACTCTGGCAAGACATACTCAACTGCCTCGCTCGCTCCAGTTGTCGTCGGAACTATGTTCATCGCAGCAGCTCGTCCTCTCCTTTTCTTGCTGTCAGAAGAATCAACTAATGCCTGAGAAGCAGTATAAGCATGTATCGTAGTCATATCAGCTTCTTTTATCACAAAATTGTCGTTTAATATTTTTGCGACAGGCGCCAGACAATTTGTTGTACAGGAAGCAACGCTAATCACGTCATCTTTTTTTGTCAGCATAGAGTCATTAACACCAGGAACAATTATCAAGCCAGGCCCTTTGCACGGCGCGCTAATCAAGACTTTCTTCGCGCCCGCCTTCAAGTGCTTCGCCGCTTTCTTCACTTCTGTAAAAGCGCCAGTTGATTCAATTACAACATCAACTCCAAGCTTCTTCCAAGGCAATCTCAACGGCTCACCCTCGCTCAAGACTTTCACTCTATGTCCATCAACACTCAAATGCTCGCCGTCAATCCCAATTCTCTTGTCATATCTTCCATAAACAGAATCATACTTCAGTAGATAAACCGCATCCTCAATTCCATGAAGGTCATTTATCGCCACAACATTAAGCCCTCGCTCAAGCGCAATCTTGAACACAGCTCTCCCAATCCTGCCAAAACCATTTATAGCGATTTTCATATCACCCTCATTACATCATATCTAATTAAACTTATAAATCTTCAGGTTAATGGTTTTAGAATTAATTTCTACCTAACTTTACTAATCGCCCATTTCCCCGGGCCTGTCAAAGCAATAGTTATCAATCCAGCTATGCTAATCAGATTAAAGTAGAAGTTGCTTGAGCCATATCCAGAGTTAGGGATTACTACAAGTATCGTCGCAACAGCAAGCACAATCACTAAAGGCCAGGCAGTATATTTGACTTTGTAGCCAACTAATATCGCAGCGCCGAAAATAACCTCCGATAGCATCAATATCCAGGCAAAAAAAGTCGGAGCCGGAAAACCAAGCCCAGACAACATCCCCACAACTCCTTCCGTAGCCATAAATTTTTTTATTCCCGCCACGAGGAACAAAGCCCCAATTGTAACTCTCAAAAGAGTGTGCCCAAGCATGTGGTTATTTGAGTTACTCATTTTATACTTAACGCTCGTAGAAATCCTCGGTTTTAATCTGAGGTTATTAGCGAGGATTTCTCCGGCGGTCACAAAACCACTAACAAGCCCCGCACTGAAGTGCGGGGTTAAAGCCGAAGGTTTTGTGACTTAAATTTCACTCCTTTCAAAATCATAAGAAGCTCGCTTCCAAATCTTCCTGTCCAAACAAAGCCAGTCAGCCCCATAAAAGAAAACAGCCAGCGCTCCGAACAGCAATCCAAAGTCTCTTATTGCAATGTCTCCGTATCCTAAATAATATATAACCCCGACTAAGTGCAACGCCCCAATCAAAGCCACAAGCCGAGTCAAAAATCCAATCAAAAGCAAAGCTCCAATCGCCAAATCAAAAAGCCCGTTAAGAAATATTGCCCTGCCTAAATCCATTCCAAAAGGCAAAGCAGACGGAAAATAAGCTTCCCAAGCTCCAGGCCTTCTCAGCTGATCAATCCCGAACAAAAAGAACACAATCCCAACTCCCCATCTTATTAAAGGAGAACTATACTTTCTGTTCTTCTCAAAAAATTTGTCAAGCATCTCAATTAACAACAATCACCCCTCTTAAATCAGAATTCAAATGATCGTGATAATTCCAGTTTCCTTTCTCATTGAATGTGAAACTCCAGCTTTCCCCAGAAGAAAGCCCGCCGCAAGAATCAAAAATTCCCTCGCTCTCTCCATTAAAGCATTTATTTATGTCACTTCCAGGATAATCCATATGAGTAGGATGAACCGCGCTCGCAGGCCAGCTTTTCTTTCCGCCAGACATTTTATTTATCCAAGTTACTTCATCGCCCTGCCCCACTTCTAATGTCTTAGGAAAAAATCCATCATCTCTTATTTCAATAACCTGCTCATTGCCCTCTCCTGCATTAGTATTGACAATCATCTCATCTTCAAAACCGGGCGCAGGAAATCCAGAACTTTCTGCTTCCCCACCGCCCACCCCATTAACTTTCTTCTCTCCAGTAAATGAAAAGAACAAAATTCCTAATACAACGAGCAATAATACTAAACTAACCACAATCGCGCTTTTTTTCATAATCAGATTAGAAGCTCTTTATTTATAAGCATTTTGTTAGACATTTTCTGAACTGCTGTATTCAATCACAATTCTATCATCATCTCTCAAGACTATATCTCCAAACTCATTATCTTCCAGCCCATTAACTTTTACATTTAAAACGCCAGCTCCATTTGCCGTGCAAAACTCAAAGATACATTCTGAACTGAAATCACGCCCCCAAATGTCAAAGAATTCTCCCAGCGTGAAATCTCTTCTGCAAGGCCCCTCAACGTGCAGTTCCCCAGAAGCATCGTGAGTATGAATCGGCCTCATAATTCCAGGGGAGATGCCGGCGTTTGCAGGAATTAATTGCTTCTCATCGTTAATAATAATCTCCAAAAATGGATGAATATGCATTGCCAGATTAGTATGCCCGCCAATATTAATCTCACTGGCAGGAGCGTTCTCGCACAAAGCACTATTCTCGCCCGCAATAGAAAACATCCACCATCCAAGCGCAGCAATAACTCCAATAACAAAAATGAAAATAATCCAATTCCTAAATTTTTTCGTATCTAACTTGCTCCCAACCTTCTTCTCTGAAAAATGCTTCGCCGCATTATGCTGCGCTAATCCCTCAGAATCCTTAAAATTTCTATCACAAATCTCGCATCTAACTTTCTCTCCCATTTAACAACTATCACAAAGTTCCTGTGCAATACCGCGCACTTCAGTGCGTGGAACTTTGTGAGACTAAGATAAAACCACTATTTATACGTATCCAAACATTAAAATAAGTGGTTTTATCTTTGGATAAAGAATAGCAATTTAAAAGATTATCTAAGCAAGCTCTGCTTCAATAATCTGCTGGAATGAACTAAACGGCTGGGCTCCGCTCAATGGCTTTCCATTTATCACAAAATAAGGTGTTCCCTGCCCGCCAGCAGCAGTAGCTGCCTGAAGATCATTCTGAACTTCGCTCTTGAACTTCCCAGAGCTCAAACAACTCTCAATATCATATCCAAGCTCTTTAGCCCACGCTTTCAAGCTCGCATCGCTCAAAGCAACTTGATTGCCAAATATTTTGTCGTGAAATTCATAATATGCCTTGTCTCCCTTGCCCTGCCCGCCAGCAGCATCTTTCACGCACTCTGCAGCTTCAGCAGCTGGCTGCGCCATAGGATGTATTGAAGTCAATGGAAAGTCCCTGTAAACAAGCTTTACTTTGCCAGTGTCAACATATTGTGATTTTATTTGAGGCAGTGCATCGCTCCAGAATCTCGCACAAAATGGACACTGATAATCGCTGAACTCAATAATCGTCACAGGAGCATCCTTGTCTCCCAAAACAGCGTCGTCATCTTCGCTCGCCGTAACTTGCGACGGCTGAGTCGGCACGCTCGGAGCAGTGGCAACAACATTCCCTGTCGTAGTCACCTTATCTCCGCTGAAAGTAAAAAACGCGCCCACAATAAGAACCGCAGCAAGAACAAAAGTAGAATACTTCCAAAGATTATCCTTTTTTATCTGCAAAGTAAACGTATCCTTCTGATGCTCGTTTCCATTCTCTTCATCCATCAAACTCTTCACATTCTAATCTTTTTAAATGTTTTGTTGATTCTGCAGACTCTGCATTCTGTCAAATCCTTGCTCATCTTGTAAATTGAAAAGCCAATCAACCCAATGGCAAGAATTGAAATTTCCAATCCTCTCAATGGAAAAAAAGTCAGGAAAGCACTACTAAGCCCCAATACCGACAATAAACCAATTCCGCAGGCAGCACAGCCCGGCGCAAAAACTCCCAAAGAAAGCCCGAGCCATCCAAAAAACCCTGCTTTCTTGTCAGAAACATCTCTCGCAGAAACAATCTTGAAAACAATCAAACTCAGCAAAATTCCAAACAGAAAACTTATGACAATCAAACTAATATAAGAAGAAAGCGTTATCGTTTTTCCAAAGCCAACAGCCAGCTTCAAGAAAAAGGCAAGCGTCCCAAAAAAACCAAATGTAGAGTAAAAAGAAAAAACATTTCCAGCATTAGCAATCAAAACATTCAAAGTATAAAACAAAACCGCTACCCCTGTCCCCAACATTAAATACTTCCAATTACCAAAAACCTTTCTCCAAACTCTAAGAATATTGCTCATCACTACAAACACAAACTTCAGCTTATAACTCTTTCGTCACTTCCCTCTTTTAAAACCATTAACAATCAAAACAACAAAAATCAAAATGTATAAAAGCAATATAAAGACATTGTGAAATATTATTATCCCGAGCAATGAATCCCTGACAACATAATTCCCCCCGCTCTCAGTATTTATCTTGATAAAATAACTTCCAATCAAGAACAACCCGAACAAAATCCCTGCCCCAAAATAAATCCTCCTCTTTATCCTCATGCAAAACACAGGATATGAAAATTTAAATACTCTTCTCCCGAGAAGAATGGAAAAGAGACGACATGAAAAAATGTATCTACTGCAAATCAGAGCTTTCAGAAGACTCAGCAATTGAAGTTTGCAATTCGTGCGGCTATCAGGTTTGGGGGAAGAAAATGTTTGAAGCGATTCTAGGCAATATGGAAAACGCCAAGGAAGCCGGCGATCTCTATCAGGGCTCTGTCACACAGGGCGAGCCGCTCTTTCCTAACTAATTCTAAAAGATAATGAGAAAATTAAAATTAATAAAGAGGTTTTCAGAAGAGCAGCCAAATCGCCCCGTAAAAGTCCTCAGCGTTATAATTCTGGTTTTTTCAATGCTCGTCCTTATCTCCTATTATTTTGATATACTAACAAAACTAACAGACATCATAATAATAATTTTAGCTCTCTCACTCAGCGCAGACAGCTTTCTTTATCTTCACCACACTAAAAAATACAAGTTAAAATACAGGTTTCTTGGAACTCTGTTCTTGCTCGTCGCACTAACTCATATATCAAGACTTCTGCTCGGCCCTGCGCAATGTCTCTTCAGCCGCACTTTCCTATCCTTATATCTATACGACGGCATCGCCGCCCTAATCGGACTCTCACTTCTCTACCTCTCAATCGCACTAATGAGAAAGCGCTCTGGTCCAAGATACCATCATCTCGCAGGAATTTTATTCGGCGCCGCAATGTTGCTAAACCACATAATAAAAATAGTAGTAGGGAAATGCGTGTAACCTTTCCAATAGATTTTTAAACTACTTTTCTCCTCTATTTATATGTTGAAATACAAGCGAGCAAGACAAAAAGGAAAGTTCTCTTTCATGAGATTTTTCCAGAAATTTAAGCCAGGCGATTCAGTTGCAGTCGTTCGCGAACTTAGTTTGAACTTTGGCTATTCAAAGCGGCTCCAAGGTCGGACAGGGCGCGTCCTATCAAAACGCGGCTCCGCCTACGAAGTCAATATCCCTGATTTAGGAAAGCAAAAAACATATTTAATAAGACCAATTCATCTAATAAAAATACAGGAGAAAGCAAAATGAACATCTTAGAAAAAAAACCAATCCCTCTATCAGAAATAAAATCCTATGTAAAAGACTTTGAAGAGAAAAAACCACTGCAAGATTACTTAAAAAAATTCGCAAAACTAGACAAGAAGAAAGCTGAGGCAATAATAAATGAAATAACAGCGCTGAACAATCCAAAAATAAAAGAAGAAAACAAAGTGAAGATAGCTGACTTTCTGCCGAAAAACAAGGAGGAGGCAAATAAGCTCTTCACCGATGTCTCTTTATCCGAAGAGGAAGCAAATGCTATCGTTGAAATCGTTTCAAAATACTAAAAATGACAGAAAAAGAAGAACACGCACTGATCTTAGATTATCTGCCCTACGGCTATCCAATGGGTAAGAGAATGTCTCCCATAGCTCAAGCCATCGGAGTCAAGACATTCGCGCTTCTTGAATTAGTCCCGCGAAGAGGCGTCTCGCTTGCTCAGAGGGAGAATGTTTATATAGGCCCAGAAAAAAGAGATAAGATATACTACATCGCTGGACGGCTTTCAAGAGACAAGCTGACAGAAACAGCAAAGCTCCAGCTTCAGGAATTTATAGAGTCAGTCGTCGCAGAGCGCGAAAAAGAATTTGTTGAGTTCTTCAACAACGCCCAGCCAATGAACACGCGCCTGCATCAAATTGAACTCCTCCCAGGCTTCGGACACAAGCACACCGAAGAAGTCCTCAAAGCAAGAAAAGAAAAAGCATTCCTCTCGTTCAGCGACATAAAATCAAGAGTCAAGAGCATCCCAGATCCCAAAAAAGCAGTGGAAAAAAGAATCTTGGAAGAGCTATCAGAAAGGCAGAGGTTCAATCTATTCGTGAAATAATGGCAGAAAAAGAATTAAAAACCCCAAAGTCAGAAAAAAAACCCCAGGAAAAAAAAGAAGAGCACGAAACATTAATTAGAATTCTCGGCTGCGACATCCCCGGCTCAAAAAATCTCTACACCGGACTAACAAAAATAAAAGGCGTTTCCTGGACTTTCTCAAACGCTGTCTGCTCATCTCTGAAATTAGACAAGTCAATGAAAATCTCAGAACTCTCAAAACCACAGATTGAGCAGATACAATCATTCATCTCCAATCCTGAAATTCCCAACTTTCTAAAAAACAGGCGCTCTGATCCGGAAACCGGCGAAACTTCCCATCAAACAGGCACAAATCTCGATATGAAAAAAGAATTTGACATCAAGCGCCTTAAAAAAATAAGAAGCTACAAAGGCATCCGTCATATGCAAAAACTTCCAGTCCGAGGACAGCGCACACGATCGCACTTCAGAAAAGGCGGAAGAGCAGTAGGAGTCACAAAGAAAGCAAAATAAAATGATAAGGAAAAAAAAGCAATACCTCAGGCCAAAGAAAGCATTTGAACTTTTCCGCATCAAGGAAGAAAACGTGCTCTTAAAAAAATACGGGCTGAAAAACAAAAAAGAAGTCTGGAAAACTCTCGCAAAAATAAATTATTTCAGGAGAAGAGCAAAAGACCTCGCCTCCTCGCTAAGAGAAGAGCAGGAAGTCCTTTTCAGAAAATTAAAAGCTCTCGGATTAAAAGCCGGCTCAATCGCAGATGTCTTGGACTTGAAAATTGAGAACTTGCTTGAAAGGCGGCTCCCAACAATCGTGCTGAAAAAAAAGCTCGCCTCAACTGCACAGCAAGCGCGCCAATTAGTCGTCCATAAAAAAATCCTAATAGGCGAAAAGATAGTTGATTCCCCAAGCTACATAGTAAGCGTCACAGAAGAAAGCTCAATCTCAATAAAAGAGAAAAAGAAAGTCTCTCCCTCTCCAGCTCAGAATGACTCCCCTTCCCAGCAAATTCAAGATGCCCCTGCAAAAGAAAACACAGAGCTCACAACACCACAATGACAGAAGAAATAATTGAAGAAGTAAAAGAAACGAAAAAAGAAAGAAAAGACGAAAAAGCAGGCATCGCTTACATCTATAGCTCATCAAATAATACAATAGTCCACATCACAGACTTGGCAGGCAACACAATCTCGCGCATTTCCGGCGGAATGGTTACAAAGCACTCAAGATTAAAAGCAAACCCCACAATAGCAATGTTCGTCGCTAAAAGAGCAGCAGAAAGAGCGCGCGACTTGGGAATAACAGAGCTTTACATAAGAATGCGCGCAAAAACAAGAAGCCCAGGCCCCGGCCCTGGCTCACACTCAGCAGTCAAAAGTCTGAGCAAATCCGGCTTTAAAATAATAAACATCTTAGACACAACAAAAGTCCCAAGAGGCGGACCAAAGCAGAAAGGAGGCAGAAGAGGAAGAAGAGTTTAAAACTTCAACTCCAAAGGAGTTGAATGGGTTAAAGATTTGCTTTGCAAATCTTTAAAAACCAATTTTTCCAGTCATAGCTATGCCAGAAACAATACTCAACACTCCAGAAACATTAATCCTGAAAATTGACGCGAAAGAATCCCTTGCAAACGCCATAAGGCGCTCTGTCGCAGAAGTCCCCACACTCGCGATAGAAGATGTTGAGATATACAAAAACGACTCTGCATTATACGACGAAGTCCTTGCCCACCGCCTCGGCTTGATTCCGCTAAAAACAGAAAAATCAATGTCCTCAAAAACAAAGATTGACTTCAAGTTAACTAAAACAGGACCCTGCACAGTTTATGCATCTGATTTGAAAGGCGCAGGAGATATAATCTATCCAAAAATACCAATAACAATCTTAGGAGAAAACCACAAGTTAGAGTTATTAGCCTCTGCAGTTCTCGGAAAAGGAATTGAGCACGCAAAATTCACTCCAGGCCTGTGCTACTACCGCCACCTTCTCGAGGTGAAGCCGTCGCCAGAAATAGACAAAATAATCCAGTCTTCAAAATCGCCCTTCAAGCCGGAGAAGAAAGGCTCAAAGTGGCTCTGCGATTTGTCAGACGCCTCAATCTCAAGCATACAAGAAATGGACAAAGATGCCATATCTGACTCAGACCAAATGCTGTTAATTATAGAATCCTACGGCAATATGCCTGCGAAAGATGTCCTTGTCGGCTCAATAAAAGCTCTCTCCTCAAACCTTGACGAGTTTGAAAAAGCTATCAAATAATTTAAATTTTGATTCAAAATTCTCTAACAGATTCATCTTATTACGTCGAAACTTCTATCGCCCGACGATTATCCAACGCTTTTGATATAAATAAACTCTCAAGCTCTAAGAGTTTTTTTACTATCGGGTTCTTTGAATTTAGAGTATAAAGTTTTGTTTTCCCAAATTTTCTCGTTACTATCACAATGCCCTGCTCTTCTATCTGCTCCCAGTAATTAAAGAGAGTTGCTTTTGAAATTCCAGCCCCTTCAATTATATCTTTCTTGCTTAAATCAATTCCTTTGTTTTCAATTAGAAAGTCAACTATCTTAAACACCGGATTTTCTCCTAAAAATTTTATTAATAATGATTTTCCCATAACATCACAAAGTTCTTGAGTAATACCACACACTAAAGTGTGTGGTTTGTTTGAACTC
>CAYIAU010000011.1:0-11589 GCA_964361465.1 Candidatus Woesearchaeota archaeon | reverse complement strand
TCCATTATAATTCGTCTATCCATTTTATCTTCTTCCCTTCTCAATCTGTCCGCTTACCAATCTATGCAGCGGCTGATCATTTACTTTTATAACTTGAAATCTAATTCCCCTGATGTCTCCTTTTGAGCGTCCTTTCTTTCCCCCAATTCTTTCAATAACAACTTCGTCGTGCTCGTCAATAAATCTCTGCGCCAAATTTCCCGGAATAAATGCGCCGACTCTAACGCCGTTTTTAATCAGCTGAACACGACAGCATTTTCTCATCGCAGAATTCGGCTGCGCCGCCTCTTTCTGAAACTTCTCAATCACAATTCCCTTCGCCTGCCAAGAGCGCCCAAGCGGATCGCTTTTTATCTTAAGCTTGTTCACACGCACGTTATACTGCGTGTCGCTCCATCTAAATTTCTTCCTTTTCTTCTGCAGCTTCCTCGCACTCATTAAACCCATTCCATTACTTGAAGAAAACGCTTTTTAAAACTTCTGCTTTTATTTAATCTGAAATTTTAGATAAAAAATTTATTATATGTTCCTCAAAAAAATGTCTTGGATAATAATAACGATAAGCCCCAATATCCTGGCCGTTAAAACTAAGCGGAGAAGTAATTCTATTGCAATTATGAGCTCTTCTTCTCATAAACTCATTGAACTCACGATTGAAAGCAGAGGAGGTCCGACCATAAGCAACAAACTCTCTCTTGATAGAAAAATCCTTGAAAAACCCAAAGTCCAATAAATCCAAATAAGTTATTTCCATAGGAACAATATAGACTGCCTTATAATCATAATGTCCTCTGTTCGGCGTCAGCTGCATTCCCCAAAATGCCCCGGTGCCTTCAGTTTTCTCAAGCCCTTCGATTTTCTCAGCAAGCTTGCGTTTCGCTTCTTCTTCATTCCTGAAAAGTTTCATAAATCTCAAAGTAACTTAGATTATTTAATCTTATCTGCATTAACATATCTTTTCAATAAATCCCTCTTCAATATCTGATCAACATATCTTCCCCCAGAAGCCGCCCTCATCTTTACTCTATGATGCCACAAAGCTCTTCCCTTGCTAATATGCTTATGTCCATTACGATGCAAATAGTTCTCAAGCATTATCTTCACCGCTTAAACTCAAAGCTTTTCCTCTGCAAACGAGAGTTAAACTATCTTCAATCCCATTCCAAAACTATCTTCCAATATCAACTGAAGCTCTTCAGCTCTTCTCCTATTCCTCCCAATCAGCGCCGCCTTGCTCTGGCTTCCCGCAGTCAGCACAAAAATCCCGTCTTTAATCTCAAGCGATTTGAACCTCACCGGCTCAACAATCTCTCGCACAAATCTCTCAGCGTCCGCAAGTCCTAACGGCTCGCTTATTATTCTTATCCTCTTTCCCAGCTTCTCCTGCATTCTCTTGACATTAATCGCCGCCGGTCCAATCGCCTTGGACACCATCTCCTTCGGCACTGCAAAATAAATAACATTGTTGTAAACAAAACATCTCGTCGTCCGCACGCGCGCCGCCCTGTCTAACAAATTGATGTACCTCATAGTTTGCATGCTTATGACTGCCATTTTAGAATTAACAATGATTTACTAAAATCATCCTCATATAAACCTCTCATCACCCGAGTATATAAATCTATCCCAATCAGTGGGAATTATTTTTTCATAGACAGAGCTCAAAAATTTTACGCGCTGGCTTCGCCAGAATCCAATACCCCGAAAGAGCGCCTGTACTCGTCGTTGCCGAAGCTGACAGCATCGACGTAAAGCCTGTCGCCAAAGCCGAAGCCATCCAAACCAGGAACTCTGACTTTTAGAACTTTAGCGTCGTTGAATCCATCAAACCTTGGACTCAATATATACTTTCCCGCACTTTCTGCATTAAGCTCTGCGTTTTCTGAACTTCCAGAGAAAACAATATTTCCTGGATTTGTTGCTAATGTCTTGTCTGTCTGCTCTCCGAAAATTATTTTATCAAGCGACGTGAATCTAACTCTTCCATCATCGCTGAACATAACTCCCCCTTCCTCTCTTCTTAATTGCGCTTTATATTTGCCTAGAATTTTACTTAAAATCTCAGGATTCTCTACTCCTAACTGATCAACCAATTCATCTGAAGGCATATCAATTCCATACATTCCCTCTAAATCCCAACCAATAAGTGTGTTTCCTGTCAGCCAATATCTATTCACTGCTTCAACAACTTCTTTAACATCATTCTCTAATCCAAAATAAGACAATCTTACAGCTTGAGGCATAGTTACTTGTCTAATCTGTTTTCCATAATTTGCTTTTCTTAAATTTCTCCAAGTTGTAGGTCCTTGTCTTGTCGCAAGATTATAAATCAAATTTCCATCTCTTATAACTGGCACATCTCCCTCAGTTACCAACCACATAGCCGTTTTAGTCCTCATCAAATTGGAATTAGAATGCAGTTTTTAAATCTTTTCTTCAGAATCTCCCACTTTAACAAAACTAATCTTCCTTCACAAAATCATAAATCTCTTTTTGTTTATGGCTATTAAGAGAAACATGTTCCTCTCCGATTGAAATCTTCACATTAATAAATTCTCTTCTTAGTAATTCTCTAACAGCATTCTTAGATTCTTTGCTTCCACGCAAGTGTCTTGGCAAAGCTTTCTTTAAATTCTTCAGCTCAGTATGCCTTCCTCCCCAAATATTTAAGTTAATCAACTTTCTAAGAAATCTCTTCATAATCGCACTTTCCAAATCCATAACTATAAATATAATTATAAATTATTAAACCTTCTGATGTCGCAGTGTCACCACCGCGAGCATCCCAAAGTCCAAACAAACTTCACACCTCAAAAATCTTTTATGGATTTTTGATGGCCATCAAAATTTAAAAAATCTTGAGGTTTCAAGACGAGGTATAACACAAGGACTTTGTGATTACAACGAGACACTAGTGTTCCAAATTAGGAACATTTATAAATATCTACTTCCTCAAAAAGAAATGGAAACATTATTCAGAAAAGCCCTCGGCGACTCTCCTAAAATAAGAGTCTTGGAATTCTTAATAGAAGGAAGAGAATTGGACTACAGCATTTCAGACATAGCTGAAGGTGCAGAAATCGGCAGAACAACTCTGTTCAGGATCTTCGGCGATCTAGAAAAATCAAAAGTTATTATTTCAACAAGACAAATAGGTAATGCTAAACTCTACAAGCTCAACACACAAAATCTTCTAGTTCAAAAACTCATAGAAATCTTTGACGAAATCATCATACCAAAACAAAAACTCATAGTTTAATCTTTTACAATATCTAACTCTTACTTCCGCCCTTCACCGTCTTAATCTCAACCTTCTTCGCGCCCTTCCCCGCCAAAGGCCCTGTAATTCTGACAAGCAGTCCAGGAAGCCCTGTCCCGACCGGCACCGGCTGATTCAAAAGAATATTCTCAATCACCGAAGTCAATTCGTCCTTTCCGCCCTGAATTGACGCATTGATGAACTGCTTGTCCGGCGTTTCAAATGTCGCGCGCGCCAATATTGAAGCCTTGTCAGAAATTATTCCCATTCTCGTTACTCCCTTGACCGTTCCGTTTGAAGTCATCGCGTCAGCAACGAGCTTCAAGTGCCTCTCGTCAATATCAAGTCCTTGAGATTCAATAACTCTTTTTATCTCATTGATTATTGTCTGCCGTGCAGCTTCAATGCCAAGAACTTTCGCAGTATCGTGAATGTCATTGCTCGTCACTCTATCTGGATCAATTCCCTTGACTTCTCTTATGTCCTTCAAGTTGCTTCCCGCCGCCCTGATGATATAATCTCTCCCAACCTTCGCGACAACCACCTGCTTAATTCCCTTCACGCCAGAAATTATAGTCTCTTTTAATTTTTCCTTCAGCTTGTAAATTGCCTTGAACTCAAGTTCATCAAGATTTATACTCAATCTGCTTTCATTTCCTTTTACTTTAAACCCTTTCTCGTTCAATCTCTCCGCAATTCTTCCTCCTCCAACGTGAACACTCTTCAACGCCTTGCTGTCAAGCTCAATTTCAATCCTCTTGTTTCCAAAATCAAGTTTAATTTCCGACGCTATATCCTTTAGCTTTACTTCTCTTATCTTCTCAGCGACAACTCTTGCATCTCTCTCGTTATTGCTCTCCTTATCTAAGTATGCCTCCATAAGCGGAGTTGACGGCTGTTTTCGCGCGTCAAGAATTTCAATTATTCTCGGCAATCCTTGAGTAATCTGCATCTGGCTGACACCAGCATGGTGAAAAACATTCAGCACCATCTGCGTTGACGCCTCGCCAAAAGACTGCGCAGTCACAACTCCAATCGCCTCGCCCGGAGCTATCTTGTTATCCTTCAGATGAAGTCTCGCAATGTCCTTCCCGTCGTCGCCAAAAATAAACTGAACAATATTTTCAGACGCATCCCTAACCGTCTCATCATACTCAACTTTCAAATCCTGCAGCGCGCTGACAAGTCTTCTATACAAGTATCCTGACTTCGGCGTCCTTAAAGCAGTGTCCATCAAACTATCTCTTCCAGTAATCGCTCCAAAGAAAAATTCGTCCGGGCTCAACCCATCAGAAAATGAATTCTTGATGAAACCTCTTGCCTTCGGACTTAAATCTCCGTCCTTGAAGAAAGACAAAGTTCTTCCCCCATAGCCAAAGCCGATTCTTCCGCCGAGAATAGACTGCTGCCCGACACAACATCCTATCTGCGTGATGTTAAGCATGCTCCCCGCAGCTTCAGAAGTAATCATCTTGCTCACGTTTCCGTCGGCAGGAAAATTCTCCTTGACAATTTTTCCGACATCTGTTCTTACCTCGTTCAACACCTGAAGAATTTTAGTCTCTCTTGTCTCCTCCAAGTTCTTTCCAGGAATAAGCTCTAATCTTCCGTTATTAGCGTCGTCAATTATGGAATTAGTTTTCTTCTCTGCTTCCTTGATTATCTCGTCCGTAATTTTCTTAACTTTATCAGAAACATTCAAGTCCCTCAAGCCCAAAGTGTAGCCGACTCTCGAAAGATAATTCGCTCCCAAGCTGAATGCCTTGTTTATGCTCTCAACCGCCTGCTCTCTTCCAAACTCCCTGTCAATAATCTTAACCATCTTTCCATTCTCAACTCCAAACGAATTGCTTCCGACAATTTCATTAGGTATAGTTATGCTTGAATTTTTTGGGATAATCTGCGCAAAAACCTCTTTTCCAGAAACGTCTTTCTTTTTCATTGAGTTCATAACGCCAGAAGAAAACAAAATCTGATCTGCCTCGCCCTTGCTAATGTGCTCGTTTTTGCTCAAGATGTAAGCTCCTGTGAGCGAGTCCTCTGTCGTGCCAACCAAGTTGAGATTATTCTTTGATGAAATTATGTTTTGATTTATGTCCAGCAAAATTTTCGCCTCTGACAACGCCTCTTCTGTCTGAGGCGAGTGCAGATTCATTTCGTCGCCGTCAAAATCCGCATTGTAAGGACTCGTTGCAGCAGGATGCAGTCTGAATGTCCTGCCTTCAAGAACTTTTACATAATGTGCCATCAATCCCTGCTTGTGCAGAGTCGGATGTCTATTAAACAGCACAATGTCTCCGTCTCTCAAGTGCCTCTCAACTTTATAGCCGGGCTGTATCTCGGCGCAAATCTCTTCCTTCAATTCCTCTGTAATTCTCTTCCTCTTCTTATCAGGCCTCAAAATATAATTCGCGCCAGGATATTTCCCTCCTTTCCTGATTAACTCCTTCATCACCTCTATGTTTTCCGTCGTCACTGTTTCAGAAACGCTTATCACTTGTGCTATCTCATACGGCACTCCAATCTCATTAATTTTCAGATAAGGATCAGGAGAAACAACTGTCCTCGCAGAATAATTAACTCTCTTTCCTGCGAGATTGTGCCTTATTCGTCCCTCTTTTCCTTTTATTCTTTCCGTGATAGTCTTCAACGGCTGTCCGCTTCTGTGCCTCGCAGGCGGAATTCTCGTAATATTATTATCAAAGAAAGTCGTGACATGATACTGCAGCAAGTCCCAAAGATCCTCAATTATCACTTCAGGCGCACCGGCATTCAAGTTCTCCCACAATCTCTGGTTCGCTCTTATTATATCGCTGAGCTTGTGAGTCAAGTCGTCCTCGCTTCTCTCTCCAGTCTCAAGAGTTATGCTCGGCCTTACCGTCACCGACGGAACAAGCAGCAGCGAAATAATCGCCCACTCCGGCCTCGCACTCTTTGGATTAACTCCTATCTTCCTCAGCTCCTCGTCTTTTATATTCACAAGTCTCTCCCTAACTTCTATCGCGCTTAATCTCTTCTTCCCCTCCATAAACGTGCTCGGCTTTTCAAGCTTAACTCTTTCTATATTTTCAGAGCAATGCGGGCATCTCTTAGCATCCCTCGCTTTCTTCGCTCTAACGCTGGGAGCTAATCCTTCCTGCTTCTCATTGCTTAAAGTCAGCTTCCCACAGTGCGGACAAAAACTTCGCAGGCACAATTCAATAAGCGGAATATATTTTATGTGAAATACAGGCCTCGCAAGTTCAATATGTCCAGGATGTCCAGGGCATTCCTTAACTCTCTTTCCGCACGTCCTGCATCTAACTCCGGGATCAATCGCTCCAAGTCTCAAATCCATCAAGCCCCCGTCAACAGGAAAACCATCTATGTCATAAAGCTCAGGCGTCACTATCTTCGCCCTGCTGAGCTTCTTGATTTTCTCCGGACTAAGCAAGCTAAACCTCAAACTTCTTACCTGTTTTCTGAAATGTTCTTGTCTCATCTTTCGTATTTATCCTTTAATTCAAACTCTGTCTGCAGTCCAAGTCCAAGCAATTCGTCAACTAACAGCTTGAAACCATAAGAAATTTCAATCGGCTCTGCGTCCGAGCTTCCGCACAAGTTGCAGACAACTTTATTTCTTATCGTGTCTTCATAAGTTACGCTCCCGCACTCCTTGCACACCAACACAACTGTCTTGTCAGAGTCATATCTCTCCTTCAAAAGCAGTGAAGCTCCGTGCCCTGTCAATGCCTGCTGCTCCATCTCTCCCAAACGCAAAGCACCTCCGCGCGCACGCCCCTCAATCGGCTGTCTCGTAAGCAAAGCAACCTTCCCACTCGCCCTCGCGTGAATCCTGTTCTTGACCATAAATCTAAGCTTTAAGTAATACATATTGCCGACGTAAATTTTCGCGTCCATTTTCTTTCCAGTGATTCCGTTATACATCGTCTCCTTCCCGTCGTAGCTGAATCCCATTTCTTTTAACTGCTCTTCCAGCTCACCAACTGACCGCCCTGTGAACGGCGTCCCATCAACAATCTTTCCAGTAACCGCAGCAGTTTTTCCTGCAAGCAGTTCTATCAAATAACCAACCGTCATTCTGCTCGGAATTCCGTGAGGATTGAAAATCAAGTCAGGCCTTACACCTTTATTAGTGAAAGGCACATCCTCTGAATCAGCTATCAGTCCAACAACCCCTTTCTGTCCGTGCGGCGTTGAAAACTTGTCGCCCGGCTCAGGCAATCTCAAGTCCCTCGTCCTCACTTGCGCGATTTTATTGCCCTCCTGATCTACCGTCACAAAAATAGCGTCAACTACTCCCCTCTCTTCCTGCCTTATTGCAGAACTCGCCTCTTTCTTTGATTGAATGCTGATGTCCTTTGCCTCGCTCAAGAATTTCGGCGGAGTTACTTTTCCTATCACAACTTCTCCAGGCCCCATACTTGCCTCTACATAAGCAATCCCATCATCCTCCAAAAATCTATACGCCTCTTCAGTCCTGTATCCAGACACGTCCTTGTCAGGAATTAAAATTTCATCAGAGAGCCCCCCAGCATACTGCAATTCAGTTGAAGTGTAAGGCCTAAAGTAACTGCTTCTTCCCATTCCCCTGTCAACGCTCGCTTTGTTCAAGACGAGCGCATCTCCCATATTGTATCCCTCGTAAGGCATTATAGCGACGACAATATTCTGCCCAGCAGGATAAACATCCAGCGCATCATAAACAAAACTCCTCACAATCGGCTTCTGAAGATAATGAAGAATGCTGACATCAGTGTCAAGCTTCACCAAATAATTAGCCGCGTAAATCCCCAAGCTCTGCTTGTTCGTCTTGCTTCCCCTCAAAAGTCTTGAACTCTGGTCGTGATTTGCAAACGGCACAAGACTCGTCACAAGTCCGAACAAGTCAATCGGATCAACTTCAAGATGCGTGTGCCTCTCTGTTATGTCCTCCTGCTTCAGCGCAACCAGCGCATTGCTCTCCTCAGCCGCGTCAATATATTCTATTATCCCTTCCCTTATCAAGTCAGACCATTTTAGTTTATCTTCTTCCAGCAGGACAAGATGCTCGTCTTTCAGCTTGCTCGCGCCGTTCTCAACAATTATCAGAGGCCTTAACACTCTCCCGACTTCTGTGGAGATTGAAACCTGCTCCAAAATTTCATCATATCTAACGCTCAATTCAACAGGCAGCTTGCCCGCTCTTCTTTCCTCTCTCACTTTCCTAACAAAATCCTCAGCATCGCTCGCAAAACCAATAAATCTTCCGTTCAAGAAAACATCTTTTCCCTGTCCCTCTCCCTTGCTCAGTCCAAGCTCCTCAAATCTCTTAAGCCCTTGTATCTCATCAAAATGTGTGGCAGTTGAAATCCTTGCCAATATCGCCAGATTTTTTCTCAGCCCAATTTCAGTTCCCTCTGGCGTTTCCGTCGGGCAGAATCTCCCATAATGAGTCGGATGCAAAGTTCTCGCGGCAAAATTCTCCTGCTCTCCTGGCAGCATCGAAGAAACTCTCTGCAGCTGGCTGAGCATATCAAGATAATTTGTCTTTGACATATTCTGCGTCACCCCACTCTTCTCGCCAATCCAGCTTCCTGTCGCAATCGCGCTCTCAATTCTCTGGCTGAACAAAGTTGATTTCGCAATCGTTTTGATTGAATAAAATTTCTTCCTCTTGGAAATTTTCTGCAGTGAATACTGAATGTCTCTCACCAAGATTCCCATATTAACTCTGAACAAGTCGCTCATCAAGTCACCAGAAAGCTTAACTCTCTTGTTTGCGTAATTGTCCTTGTCAGTTCTTATTCTATCATCTTCCTTTGCCTTCAAGTAAAGACGAATCAGTCTGCAGATTGTGAGCGCCTTTTCATTTCTCTGCTGCTTCTCCAAACCGACGTGAGGCAGAAGAAAAGAGTCAATTCTTTGTTTCACTCTATCAGTAATTTCTTTCTTCGTCCCCTGAATTCCAGAACGCTCTGCAATGAACATTAATGCGTCATCAATGCTCTGCAAGTTTGTGTATTCGTAAAGATTCACGATTAAGCAGTCGCTTTCATATCCGATATTCTTTGCGATTTCAGATTCCTTAACCATTCCAAGCGACTTCAACAGCGTGATGATAGGAATGTTCTTCAGTCTGCTGAAGCTCAGCTCCAAAATTCCCTCGCTCGTTTCAGATATTGTCGTCGGTATTCTGTAAGCGCCTCTCTGCGAGAACAATCTCAATGTCAAGCCCTGCCTGCCCTCTTCAATAAACGGCTGGTTAGGCGCAAGGTCTTCTGACATCACCATAACTCTCTCATTTCCATTAATTATAAAATATCCGCCTGGATCAAGTCGATCCATATAATCTTCTGTCAACTCCTCTTTATCCTTTCCGTGCGTGTTACACACCGCGCTCTTCACCATAACAGGAATTCTTCCTATCTCAACTTCTGAACTATCGCTCTGCTCGCCGTATTTCACCGTCAGCTCAACAAAAACCGGCGCAGAATAAGTAAGATTCCTCAGCTTCGCGATTGTCGGCGTGATCAAACTTGAGCTCCCGTCCGCTTCTATAATGTTCGGCTTGCCAACTCTCACCTTCCCGAGCGTAATCTCAACATCCTCTCCTTTTATTGACTCGTTAATCTCACCAACTATCTGCTGTATTCTGATATTAATGAAATTATTAAAAGAAGCAACATTAGACTCAACTAAAGAATGTTGCTCAAGATATTTTTTCACGAGAATATTTTTTTGCTTGTCCATTTAAGCCACAACCCTGTAATACAAATTTATTTTATCTTCCTCTTTCCTCTCTATTTTTATAACATCTCCCTGAACCGCGTCCTCTGGAACAGCAGGATCATCTGATTTTATTTTCGGCAGCTGCGACAAAGAAGTCCCATATTTTTCAATTAGTTTTTTTACCTCTTCGGGCTTCAATTTCGTGTGCTTGGGCTGGAGGACGTGCATAGAGTGGCGATTTGAGCTGGAATTTATATGAAAATGACTTTAACAACTCTATAATAGTATAATCATTTGCAAATGTGGGTTTTTAAAACTTCCTATCTCAAAAATTTTCAAACCTCCTCTCTCGCAAACAACTCATCCTTCAACTCCAATATCTTAAGCAAATCTCTCGCTCTATTCTCATCAAAATCAAATCCTCTCGCAACTTCTCTTTTTAAATCTTCCAAAAGCTCATCTTCTTTTCCAGGAATGTAAGTAAATAAATATTTTCTTCCATTAAGATGATAAGTAATTCTTCTTTCATGGACCCTGTTAGCATTCATTACCATAATTTTTTCATTACTATCTTGCTTTTAAACTTTGCTAAAATGGTCCCGATGGGATTTGAACCCACGACACCTAGGTTAAAAGCCTAGTGCTCTAACCAGACTGAGCTACGGAACCACACACTTCAAGAGAAAATTTGATATTTAAATCTTCGGCTCTATTAAATAGAATAAGCTCTCCTCCACTCATCCAAAAAAGCCCGTTCATCATCCTTAATATAACTCCCGTTCTTCCCAACTCTTAGCAAAGTATCAAAATCATACAAAGAAAAGACCTCACAAGATGGCAATAGTGTCGCTCCTTCATCGTTAGACTCTCTCTTTCCAGCAAATCTATCTCTCGTATGCTCAAAACCATAATCAAATATCACAAAGCAATGATGCACCTCTCCTTTTTTATCTCTTATCGCCTGAACAGCGCGAATCGAATTCCTTCCGCTAGCAATAACTTCCTCAACAAGCAGCACTCTCTGCCCTTTGAAATTATCATACGGCAAACCAGATATCTCTAAACTATCTTCCACATGTGCAAAAGGATATCCACAGCGATCCGCTAAACTTGTGCCAGGAGAAATACCAGAAGTTGGCGCGCCCACGACGACAACTCCCTCATCAGGAATATTTGCCTTCCTCATCAATCTCATAAATCCATCAACAAGTATTCTCTTTTTCTCAGGATAATAATTCCACTTTCCATTATCAACATAAATCGGCTCTTTAACTCCATTAGGCCAAGTAATAAGATCTTTAAAATTTACCTTGACAAATCCGCTGTCAAAAGAGAGCTTTGCAATTTCCTCTGCCACATCATCCATGCTCTTGACCATTTCCAAGAATAGAGATTTTATTTTATATACTTATCTCACCAATCCAAAGTGATTAAAAACTTCCGTCAATCTCCTTCTTCAGCTCTTCCTTCGGAATCGCGCCGCTAGTCCTGTTGACTTGCTCGCCGTCTTTGAAATACAGCAAAGTCGGTATGCTTAAAATCTGAAATCTCTGCGCCAGTTCCCCATATTTATCAACATCAACCTTGATTAAAATATGCTGGGCTTTGACGATTTTTTG
>CAYIAU010000010.1:10550-11811 GCA_964361465.1 Candidatus Woesearchaeota archaeon | reverse complement strand
TTCCTTTTGATATTTTTTCTTCAGCTGTAACTTCATCTCCATCTTCTATACTCCAGCCTAAAGCGCGAAATAAAGGTAGGATAAAATCCTTTTTAGTCATTTCTTCATTATAAGATTTAACTCTGTCAGATTCTAATAATTTGTTATATTTCTCCACTAACTTCTTTATTTCTTGCTTTGATTGTTCCTTTGTTATCATTTTCTATTTGTTCATTTTCTCAACATATTCAAATAAAGGTTTTGTATTTAAAGACTTTATCATGGGGCGATTAGAAAAGATTAAAAGGTTCTGTGGTGTTCTTGAAAGATGGAAACGAAGTACAAAGCAGTGATGAGTTTTGTTGTTCTTGTTGTTTTAATATTTGGGCTTTACTATTTCACGGATTGGTTTTCAAAGGTGACTGGTTACATATCTGGTGAGGATGAGACTACCAAGTTTGCGCAGTGTCTTGAAGAGAGAGGAGTTGAATTTTATGGAGGAAGATATTGCGCGCAATGTGAGAAGCAGAGAGAGGTTTTTGGGAGCTCAATCGGCTTCTTGAATTACATTGAGTGCGCAACAAATCCAAGAGGAGAAGTAATTGACACGCGCTGTCAAAACCTGAGAGAAATTCCTGCGTGGTATATTAACAAAAGCATTTATTATGGATACAAAAATATCAGCGAGCTTAGAGAGTTGAGCGGATGCGAAGAGGATAGGCTGGAAGATTATCTTGGCAATTAAACCTGCTTTTCTTTTCTGAGGAATTTGTAAATCTCGCCAAACCAGAGAATTGAGGATGAGACAAGAAAGATTACAAATAATTCAAGTGGCTTGAGCGCTGTGAAGTGGAATACTGATTGAAGCAATGGGATGTAGAGCACGAGCAAGAGCAAGAGAATTGAGCCGGCAACTGCAAAGTTGAAATATTTGTTCGTGAAAAATCCTATCTTGAAGAGAGATTTCTTGAGCGAGCGCATATTGAATGCGTTGAACAACTGCGTGAAAGACAATGCTGCGAACGCGGCTGTTCTCGCTTCTGTTATTACTCTTGAGATGAAGAACGCGAACACTGAGAGAGTTACTAGAGCCATAATAGTTGAGATGACTACTGCGAGAGGTATCACTTTTTTTGTGAGGATGTTTTCTTTGGAGTTTCTCGGCGGTTCGTGGAGGGCGTGATTGTAATCTGGCTCGATGGCGAGTCCTATTCCTGTGCCTGTGTCTGCGACGAGATTCAAAAAAAGAATAGAAACCGAGAGAATCTTAAGCGCTTTTTGC